>JANLHC010000135.1 GCA_024654465.1 Candidatus Scalindua sp. | reverse complement strand
TTTTATTGAAGTTGCTGATCTAAAAGTATAATTATTAAATGAATCTTATCTGTTTGAAAAAATATTCTTTGCATTTCGAAACATTTTTTTGAAGATATGTGAACTATGGTAAAAGAGATCTGTAACTGCTTCTATTTCAGGGTATTATAAAAGAGCGGGGTTGTTTTGCAATATAAAAAGATTCTATGAACAGGTCTCAACGCAGAGTTCGCAGAGAATACAGAGAAGAACTGAAAATATAGAAAAAATATGGAAGGCATAATCAGGGATATAAACAAGATAATTAGATGCGTAATAGAAGATGATAAGGTGTTGCAACCATTTTTTCGATGTACCACTATTTTCTAAAATTTCTTGTGAATATGGCGATAATAGGGAAAAGGTATATATAAGATTTGAGACGTGTGATAGCGGTTGTCTTAGACATTTATTCTTGGCAGGGAAAAGGCTGTATACCATTAAAACACGTACTTGTTTTTTCAGCCAGCATGATATTAAATGGAGTTCTGTCTGATATCAAGGTGTATTGACACCGTACTCATTTCTCTTTAAAATCATTTTCTGTAGCCTTCATTGCCAGGCCAACCAGTATTGTGATTCCCGCATCGAGAGATTTGTCACAAAAATCAAACCTGCTCGTGTGAAGCGGTGGAGATGATTTTCCCATTCCCAATCGAATCAGAAGGCCCGGGAGGAGTTGTGTATAATTGCCAAAATCTTCTGACCCCATACTCTGTTGTTTAATATACGCTCGTTTTTCAGGGACCAACAGCTCTTCACCTACCTTTTCAAATAAGTGGTACAGGTATGGATTGTTATTAACGGGTGGACCGTATTTAATGAAATCTATTGCTGTCTGCACATTCTGCTGAGTCCCGATTTCCTTCACCGTTTTATTAAATTTTTCCAATGTTTTCCGGCGGTTTGTTTCATTAGTGGACCTGATTGTTCCTTCGATATATGCATGGTCCGGGATGGTATTTGGCTGTGCTCCGCCTTGTATCATTCCCACGCTCACGACGCATGGATATTTGCCGTTATCACCTTTATTCGTAAGTGCACTTATTTCTTGTACTATGTGCGACGCACTTATGATAGGGTTGATACTTTCATGGGGCCGTGCTCCATGACCGCCTTTGCCTTTTACGGTTATACTGAAGTAATCTATTGCAGCCGTTATATTACCAGGTTTCGAAGCAACTACACCGGATTCCAGATAAGGCCATGCATGTAAGGCGAAAATTGCGACAGGCAGGGGACTCCCCAGTGCACCGGCGGCTATCATGGCCTGTGCGCCTGTTCCGTTTTCTTCCCCCGGCTGAAAAATAACCCTTACAGTACCAGCTAACTGTTCTCGAAGTTTCACAAGTATGCGGGCGGCTTCTAGTAAACAGACAATATGCCCGTCATGTCCGCAACTGTGTGAAAGCCCTTTGTGCCTGGATGCATACGGCTTTGAGGTTTCTTCTTCAATATTAAGAGCATCCATATCTGCACGTAAGGCGATAGTATTACCGGGGAGTTCGCCTTTTATGTTTGCGGCAACGCCTGTCCCGGCGATTCCTTCTTCAACGTCCAGTCCCATTTGTTGTAATTCCTGAACAATCAAATGTGAAGTTTTGTTTTCTTCAAACGAACTTTCCGGTATCTCATGGAACCGATGCCTTAGATCGATTGCTTTATCAATTATTTTACGCACTTCATTGTGAATAGTGTCTCGCATTTTTTTTAGTTTAAGTGTAGATTATGGAGCTACTAATATAAGCAATAAATTAAGGAAAGACTATACATAATTTCTTCAATAAGATATACGGTTTATTTTGGTGTACTCAATCGTCGTTTGGCGAGATAGGCGGTAATCATAATGTGCAGGAAGAGGATTCTGGACAGGTGTATTGTGCGGATGAATGGTAACAGGAGTTTTCCGTCCTTTATGTGATAGAGAGAGAGCAGGAGCTCTCTTGATTCTTTCAGGGCTGACTCTTTCACCAGCACATTAAATGAGTTCTTAAGGTGAGCAGAAAAATTTCCACTCTTGACCCGGATTGCCATGAGACGTTCGCTTGCAGATTCAAGCCATTCAGGGCATTCACTTAGTTGGTTGTAGCATTTGTTGTAGTACTTATTACTATTATCACTCAGGCTGTTTATTAGTGGTGGTAGCTCTGCTCCGAGATTTCTCTTGATCTGCCAACAGTGAAACTTAAATAAAGATTCAATATCATTTTTCCTGACTCTGCGCAATATCTCTTCCCAGTCTATCCTTTCTTTATAATATCGGGAGGTCATTACAAAATCACACAAATCCTGAATCCGGAAATTTACTAATTCCTGGTGCCGTATTACGTCGTGAACAAACTTATGGTATATTTGATCTGTCGGGCTGGGAATATGTGTTTTAAGGCCATCCATCTCTACGCATATTGTGTTTGACCAGAAAGAATCCATATCAAACAGGTCGATGTGCTTTTCAGGAACCGGCAGATAGTGCATGTCGATGGCTATATCCCTGCCTTCAAAATCTTCGCTGAGATCGCGAGGGATTTGGCCTCCTATATAACTTAGCCCCGCAGTCTGCATACATTGTCTTGCGACAGGGAAATCTTCTTCCTTAATTAGAATATCCAGATCTTCCATTGATCTTAAATTCCAGTTTTCATAAATATTCTCACAAAAATTTATTGCACCCTTTAGTATGATGGCTTTTATGCCGCATTGATTCAATGAACGGATTATATCCTTTAGCACATGCCTGGTAACAACATTCCGCGCCACTCCCTTTTGATATATGATTGACATAATTCGGAGGGTTTCGGGTTTTAGTTTTTCTTCCAGTCCGAGATGTTTTATTTTATAAAACAAAAATGTCATTACACGATATTCTTGAGCGATATTTATAACATCATCCCATCCTGTTGATTCTAATTTATTCCATATTCTATCAACACCTTCTTCTCCTTTTTTAAGGTTCAGGAGCCTGGCAATATATCTTTTAATAGTTGGTTCGTTCATATTTGAGACACCAGGCGAACGGCATCTGTAACGTTGTTTGTCTTTAAAGAATAGCACTTACTATTTCTGACCAGCCTTGTCAGTATCGTGACTCCATTCCGCTTGTAGTTGTGAATGTTAAACGACTGCTTCAATAGCTTAATACACATCTGTGATTTGCTGACCGGTCTCAGTTCATTTTTAAAACGACGGCTGTGTTTTAATTCGATTATAGTATGCGGTTTTGTATTTCTAATAGGTGATTTGTTCGTGGAATAAGGATTATAGTATAAAATGTCTTCTGATTTACAATAGTACCCGTTTTTTTTATCTATTAAATGAGATTCAGCCATATTTTTGATTGATTTGTCTTTTATTAAAAAACTTCGTGGGAAAGGGATAATCCCGGTTGTTTCCGGCTCTATTAAGACAATATCATCGGAAAGGCAACGATAATGATTTCTGGTAAGATTTAACGTCAGGGTTGTCTTTCCCTGGCCATGGTTGGCAGGCAGAAGTATAATCTTTCCTTCCTTTATGACAGCTCCTGCGTGCAATTGGAAGAACTCGTGTAGATGTGATAATGCGTTGCATGTAATCATCCATTCGAGCGAGGAAAATATTTCTGATTTAATATTCGTTTGATATTTTTTTTTGCCGTTTACAAGGATCTCATAAACCGTACCGGTAGCGTTATCGTTTCCTATCTTCAGTGAATAAAAAACATGAGCGGATCCGTGGCGCTTAGACCTGGAGTTTGGATAGAGATGAGAACATAGGTCTGCCAGTTTTTTGTTTCCTGTCTGAATAGTAAACCGATGCGATTGGAGCTTGTAATGTAATAGATACATAACAATCTGGATGCAATAAAAAGGCCTTATACCGGGATGGCACAAGGCTTATTGAGTTAAAAGCTTTTTTTTTGAGAAATCTTTGATGATTTTTATTATGTCTCTCAGAACTGGCTTACTTTCAGATTTGAAACTTTTTTCTACAACGTTCACTATTTCCTCTATTGAATGCTTTCCATCACAGCATATCCAGACAGTAGCTGCGGTGCTATTTAAGCTGTGCACATCGTCTTTCTCTGTATCATAAAGTATGCAGCCATCATCAAGTTCCTCAAGTTCAACGCATCCCTTCGTCACTGGTACAAAGTTTTCATTGATCTCCATTTTTGAGATATGCTACTTTTCCTTATCTTGTTTAATGTGTTTGACGTAAAGATCTTCAATAAGGTCGTACGCATGTTCCAGTCTAAACATCAGCTTTTTTAGAATGCTCAATGCCACTAAAGGCTTACCAGCCACTAATGTTTCCAAGATATCCTTTGTTATGATATTCAGTCGACAATCAGTTACTGTTTCAGCCGAAACAGTCCTTGGTTTGTTTGTAATGACGGACATTTCTCCGAAGAATTCTCCAAAGCCTAATTTTGCTAAAATCACATCTCCATGCGGAGTTTTCCTGCTCAGCTTAACTTCACCTGAATTAATCAGGAACATTTCTTTACCTTCTTCACCTTCTTTAAATAATATAGTACCTTTCGGAAATTCTTTTCCAACATCTTTGAACGCGGAACCAGCTAAACCCATATCAACCCCTCCATTTTAGATTCAATTATTCTGGCCTTACTATCTATATTAGCTATTACGTTTCTATCATATATCGCCAACTGAAAAAATACGCAACGCCACCTGATTGACTTAGTTATAGTCCACATAAAATACTTCCGGAAATTTGCAAAGTCAAGTTATTAAGTATATAAATCAATAAAACCTGTACTGGGACATTTAAATTAAAATGTATGAAGTTTTTTCTTGACGAAAACAAAAAACATGGTAAAAATAATGGTTTTAATAATTTTCTACATTTCTACAACATGACCAATAACTTAGATAAACCTACAGAAGACTATGGAACCTTCCGCATGACTACCATCTTAATCAAGAGAGCTAGAGAATTGATGGATGGTGCACCGTCTCTTATTGGGGCGGATACGAGTGACCCCGTTCAAGCTGCATTTGAAGAATTTGCGAGCGGTAAGCTTAACATTACTGGGGATGTTGTAACAGAAGGAAAATAAGGGAACTTATTTTCTCATAGTATTGTTAAGAACAAAAAGCTTGTCAAATTTAATAGTATAGTCTGGAGACTCCCCATTATGATTAAAGTCAAGAATTTAGTGAAGCGATATGTAAATGTCAACGCAGTGGACAATATTTCTTTCGATGTGGAAGAAAACGAAATAGTCGGTCTGCTTGGCCCAAATGGGGCCGGTAAAACGACTACTATGCGAATATTAACCTGCTTTATGCCTGCGACTGCCGGTTCTGCAACTGTAGCCGGTTATGACGTATTTACCGATTCGCTAAACGTACGCCAGGAGATTGGATATTTACCTGAGAATGTCCCTCTTTATCTGGACATGAGAGCGAAAGAGTATCTGATGTTTCGCGCAAAACTAAAAAATATACCCAGAAGAGAAAGAAGGAAAAAGATAGAATATTGTCTCGAAATGACAGGAATAACAGATGTGCAAAATCAGATCATAGGCACTTTGTCAAAAGGGTATAAGCAGAGAGTGGGCCTTGCGGATACGTTAGTCCATGATCCGAAAGTTTTAATTCTCGACGAGCCTACAATTGGGCTTGATCCTAATCAGATCCGGCAGATCAGGGGTGTTATTAAGGGCCTGGGACAGAAGCATACAGTATTGCTGTCAACACATATTCTTCCTGAAGTTGAAATGGTCTGTGATAGAGTTATGATAATTAATAAGGGTAAGATAGTGGCAATGGATACACCTGCAAATCTCATGAGACAGTTGAAAACGGGTTCAAACCTGGTTTTAGAGATAAAGGGAGATGGAGAAAAAATAAAAAACAGCTTGTCCCGCGTTGACACCGTCCAATCTGTGACATATAGAAAAAAGGACGACGCAAATGAGTTTTATATAAATGGAAATGGTGAAAAAGATATAAGGGAAGATGTTTTTAATTGCATTGTAAAAGATAATTATATACTGCGAGAAATGAAACGACAGACGATTACCTTAGAGGAAATTTTTCATCAGGTCACTACCAAGGAAACGGAGGAAGAAACAGCCAGTGCGTAACGTAACTACTATATTTCAACGAGAAATCTTGTCCTACTTTTATTCACCAATTGCATACGTTGTGATTTCTGTATTCCTTATTGCATCCGGTTTCTTTTTTGCAGGCAATCTGCAGTTCTGGCAGGAAGCTTCCCTTAAGGGAAGCCTGGACTCAATTCAATTTTTCCTTCTGTTGCTTACGCCCGTGATCACCATGAAGCTTTTTGCAGATGAGTCAAAGTCCGGGACGATGGAAACACTCATGACTTCTCCGGTAACAGATTTTGATGTAGTATTTGGTAAATTTCTTGCCGCCTTAAGCCTGTATACTGTAATGATCCTTCCGACATGGATATATGTATTATTTCTGAGTATTTTCGGGAATCCGGACTTCGGGCCAATTTTTTCCAGTTATATTGGACTAATACTTATGGGTGGACTATTTGTATCTATCGGTTTGCTTGTGTCATCGTTAACTAAGAATCAAGTTGTTGCTGCCGTGATCGGAATAGTTGCATTAATAATTCTATGGGTAGTTGGTTTTCTAAGTACGTACGGTGATGGTTGGTTTTACGAATCACTACGGTATATTGGGACTTATGACCATTGGTCATCTTTTACAAAAGGCATTGTGGATACCAGGGATGTAATTTACTATCTGAGTTTTACGGCATTACTTTTGTTTATAACAGTACGAAATGTTGAGAGTAGAAAATGGAGGTAGGAAAGTCATTGAATAATAAAGAAGTAATAACACCAGAGAATCCACAAAATATAAAAAAACAAAAAACCCTGATCGGGGCTAATGTGATTTTTATGATACTTATCGCTATCGCGATCTTTGTCTTTGTCAGCTATATTAACGATAGACATTACTACCGTTGTGACTTTACTGCGTCTGGAAAATACTCACTAAGTGCTAAAACAAAGAAAATTCTGAAAAATCTTGATCAACCTGTTTTTATTACCTCACTTCTGGTAAAAAAACAGGATTACCGTTTTTACGGGCAGGTCATAGATATACTTGAAGAATATAAGTATCTATCAGACAAGATAACGGTTACTCTCCTGAACCCGTTGACCGATCGTACTAAAATAACTGAGCTGGCAGAGAAGCTCAAGATGGATCTGGAGCAATTGCAAATCAATTCTATAATCTTCACTTGTGGAGATAAAAGTAAACATGTACAACAATCAGAGGTAATCGAAAGAGAATTTCCTTTCAAATTCAAGGGCGAAGAGATCTTTACGTCAGCAGTTTTAAATGTAACACGGGAAAAACAGACAAACGTTTACTTTACCAAAGGACATGGAGAGAGAGATTACGAGGATTTTGAACGTGCGGGCTTAGGAAAATTGGCAAGCGCTATCAAACGTGCTAATTACAACGTTCTGCCACTTGATTTATTACAACAGAAGCGAGTTCCTGAAAATTGCGACATACTCTTCATTGCCGGTCCAACAAAAAGTTTCTCAACACAAGAAACAAACTATATTCGAGACTATGTTGGAACTTCGGCAAGACTGATAAACGATAAAGGTGAACTTAAAAACGGCAAGTTACTCGTAATGCTTGAACCTGCCGTAGGCGTCAATAAATCACCTGGTTTAAGTGCATTGCTTGGAGAATACGGTATAGTTGTCAGGGATGATGCCGTTGTATACAACAAAGTGAATATGCCGCTTTTTGGTATGCAGACGGTTGTTGAGGTTTATATAAGTGATAAGAAATACTTAGACCATGAGATAACAGCAGACATCAAAAAACTGACATCAGTTTTTTATGGTTCAAGCGTACTTAGCATTGCCCCTTTGAGCGACACAATGGCATTCGTTGCTACAGGGATTGTACAAGCTCCCGACCAAAGTTGGGGTGAAACTGAGATAGTTGGTAAAAAAAGACCGAAATATGATGAAGACTCAGATATTAGTTCTCCAATTATCTTAGCAGCGGTATCAGAGCTGAGAGAAGCGAAACCAAACCCTACTGCACCTCCACATGCTACACAGGCTTTTGCCGATATTGGTAAAAAGGGGCCGCGTGTTGTTGTCTTCGGTGATACAGATTTTGCCGCAAACGCATTTTCTGATAACCCGGGAAATCAGGACCTTGTCTTAAATGCTATAAGCTGGCTGGCTCGGAGGGAAAAGGAGTTAGGGATATCTGCTAAAGCTCCTGACGTCAGGAGGGCGATTGTCAGGCCTGGACAACTAGCTGCAATATTCTGGCTGTCTATTGCAGGGCTACCTTCTATCGGAATAATAATTGGCGGCTACGTCTGGTGGAGAAGAAGAAGATAATAATAAACGGAGACTTTATATAACTATGAAATTTAGAACGACTATAATACTTTTAATAATTGCAGGCATTGGTGCGGCATACATATTTCTGTATGACAAAAGACAATACAGGACAGATGTATGGGTACAGAGGCAGCAAATGGTATTGCCGGATTACAAACCAGGCCAGATTAATAAAATTGAAATGAAAAAGGGGGATACTAATATCGTCCTTGAAAGTACCGATAATGAGAACTGGAGGATGGTGGAGCCTCTGCAACTGAGAGCTGACAAAGCTGAGGTGGCAGAAATTCTCGCACAATTTGAGTTTCTGAGAAAAATCGGTGTTGTTAAAGAAAGTGAAACAGCAAACTTCAGCTTGAAAGAATATGGCCTTGAAACCCCAGATCTTGTTGTTAGCCTCTGGCTTAAAAAGGGTTCAATGGTTGGTGGAACTGCCGGAGATGTTACCAAGTATACCGTTAGTATCGGGGATAGGCTGGCAGCCGGACAAGACACTGTATATATAACTGTGGGGGACGACAAGAATGTTTCTGTCGTTGACGCTAAATTTCTGGAGAAAGTAAACAAAGAAATCAATGATTTAAGAAATAAATGGGCATTTGAGTATGATAAACATTCTGTAGAAAGATTGAGACTTGAGAGCGGCGAGAATGAGCCTGTGGTGTGTTCTAAGGCGGAGCAACTCTGGTGGATAACACAACCACTTTCAGACCGTGCTGATACTGAAAGAATCCAGGATATTCTCAATGAATTAAAAAACCTGAAGATTGCAAAAGAGGATTTTGTGTCTGATAGCAAAGAAGATATTATCAACTACGGTCTGGATAAGCCCGTATTTACTATCAGTATAGGTACTACAGACAATGTGCAAACTCTCCGTTTGGGTCACCGTCTGGATGAAAAGATCTACGCAAAGCTTGACGGCGAAAGTTCTATTTTTCTAGTACACGATATTATTCTTCGCGATCTAGATTTGGAACTGAACGATTTGCGGGACAAACAGCTATTGAGGTTTGATGCAATAGGTACTTACGGGATAGAAAAAATTGATTTGAAATCTTCTGATGCACACCTTGTTATGGAAAAGACAGCGCAATATGACTGGATGATTAAATCGCCAAAAGAAATTCTGGCTGATAGAGATACGGTAAGAGAATTCGTGGAAAAAATTAAGGATTTGCAGATACAGCAGTATGTTGACGATAGTGGTGATAACTTTGAGAAGTACGGATTAGCAGACTCACCTATCGAAGTTTCAGTATTCAGAAGAATCGGCGAAGGTGAAACGGTGAAATTTTTGATAGGTAATGCAGACGAAAATGGTGGACTGTGCTATGTAAGGCGAGACGGAGAAGATGCTGTATATACCGTTCCAACGGAAAATTTTTATGAAATTGCTAAGGCTGGTTATCTCGCATTCAGAGATAAATTAGTCATGGAATTTCCCAAGGAAACAGCTCAAAAAATAGTCATAGAGCGTGATGGTAAAACACTCATATGTGAGACGACGGAAGATTCTACTATGCGCAGGCCGAAGTGGAATATGGTAAGTCCTGTAACAATGGAAGCAGAATTGGACTCCATCAATCAAGTGGTATGGAATCTATCATTTTTGTTGGCTGATAAGATAGTGACTCTTTCAGCAGAAAATCTTGCTGATTATGGGCTTGACAAGCCTCTGTTAAAAGCATCTGTAACATACGAAGCATCTGGAATGGCTGCGCACAGCGATGAAGTAATTAGTGAGAAGAGTGACTTGGTAAAGCCAAAGGAATTGAAAACAAAAACGCTCCTGATAGGAAATAAAGTTGAACCGGAAAAGGATAAATCTAACTACTATGCTAAGGTGGATGGTCAGGATATGGTTTTTCAGGTAGGGTGGACTGACGTCAGGGATTACAGTATTGAGCTTGTCACAAGGACACTGTTTAGCTTCGATTCCACAAATGCGAAGTCTATTAAAATAATACATCCTGAAAATGAGCTGCTTTTTCAGAAAAATGAAGAACATGTGTGGCAAATGATCAAACCGGAAATCATGCTATTGAGTGGGAATTTAGCAGATCGAATCATTTCTTCAATGAAGTTACTGATGGGTGAGTCTATTGTACAGTATTCAAACAAGGATTTATCAAAATATGGATTAGATAACCCACAGTTCAATATTACCATTAGTTTTGACGATGGTGAGGTCTCATTGCTGGTTGGCAAAGAAGCCGGTAATGATTATTATGTTACCGGTTCAGAGACAAACTTTGTCTACCTGATGAATAAAGATAAGATTGAAGATCTGATAGAAGCATGCGTAGTAAGAGAAATTCAATAACAAAAGTTCATAAGACTATCTAACTTTGACTTTTACTTCCGATAACCATCAAACAAGTGTAGACTAATATGGAATCAAAAGACATTAAAAATATAACGGATATTATTAAAGAAGAGAGCGGTGTTCTTTCTAACCTAAGCAATGAGATGGGGAAAGTAATTGTAGGACAAAAACATCTTATAGAAAGATTGCTGATTGGTATTCTGGCGAATGGCCATATCCTCCTGGAAGGTGTTCCCGGATTAGCAAAGACCCTATCTGTTATGACACTGGCAAAAGCAATTCAGGTGAAGTACCAAAGGCTTCAATTTACACCTGATCTCCTGCCGGCAGACCTGATAGGTACCCTTATCTACAATCCTCGTTCTGGTGAGTTTACTACAAAAAAAGGACCGATATTCTCAAATATTATACTTGCTGATGAAATTAACAGGGCACCTGCAAAGGTTCAGAGCGCGCTTTTAGAGGCTATGCAGGAGAAGCAGGTAACGATAGGCAGTGAGACATTTAAACTCGAAGATCCTTTCCTGGTACTTGCTACACAAAACCCAATTGAGCAGGAAGGTACTTATCCTTTGCCTGAAGCACAGGTTGACAGATTCATGTTAAAGCTTAATGTTGATTATCCCAGTAAAAGCGAAGAACGTGAGATTTTAGACAGAATGGCATTGACAGATACCAACATAAAAGTGGATTCTGTATTAAAACCAGATGACATTAAGCGCCTACGTGCGGTAGTCGACCAGATTTACATTGATGATAAGATAAAGGACTACATAGTGGACTTGGTAATTGCCACCAGAGATCCTCAGAAATACGGCCTTAATTTAGGTGAATTCATTGAATATGGTGCTTCGCCCAGGGCAACAATTTACCTGGCGATTGCGTCAAAGGCATATGCTTTTCTCAAAGGCAGGGGTTATGTCACTCCACAAGATGTAAAGTCTATAGGAATGGATGTGCTGCGACATAGAGTTATCATAACCTATGAAGCAGAAGCAGAAGAAATGACCGCAGAAAAAGTCATACAAAACATCTTTGATAATATAGAAGTGCCTTGATATCATAGAACTTCAGAATCCATTTTACAATTCCCCATCCATGACATGGAAAAATCAGTATGAAAAATATCCGGCTGGTATTGTTGTTAATTTCTACATTGGTAATTATACAAAACTGTACTACAACTGAGAAGGTTGCTACGGATAAAAAGGTAATCGCAGATGAAGAACTCTATAAAGAGGCTCAGGCTCTTAGAGCAATGCTAGGTAACGCACCTGAGGACGAATACACCCCCGATACAAAAACAATGGTACAACCGCTTGAGTTTGGAGTAAGCGTAAGTGAGGTACAGAAACAATTTCCTGCTCCAGACAAATTTGAATATGATCCGATGGTAAACAATAAGGTTACCACGCTTTCCAGAAACGTTTCCGGCGGCCGCTTCACATTCTTTTTTTATGAAGATAAACTTTATAAAATTGTCGTTCTCAATAGTTGGAAGGACTATACTTTACAATTTGCTGAAGATGATATAAAGAAGACCGAGACAATTTTTATAGAGGGAAATGGCGAACCGGATTTAACAGAAGAAGACGAAATACATAAGAAGATGGTGTGGCTAAATGGAGATTTGGAAGTTAAACTCGAAGAGTTTAACTTGATGTCACATAGGGGGATGAATAGGGTGATGTCTCTAATGTATACAGACATAAAGATCAGTCTGCTTGCAAAAAAAGACGAATCTTTCTAATTGTTTAAAACAAAACGAAAAGAAGTTGAAAATCATCAGGACGTCTAATCGCTTTAACATCTATTCAGAAAATGAAAGAGTGTAGCATTCAGAGATCGGTCTATATGTGCCACTTAACGGTTTTTTGAATGTGTGCTTCTACTTTAATGATTGTATCTGCCCTGATATTTTGCTTAGGACAGGTGGTAGCCCAACATACTCCTTCTGAAACCGCAAATTGGATTCTCCTATTTGGTATTATCAGAACATAAATCTCCCAACGATACACATTACCACTTATTACCTGAATACCATTCTGACCATGGCTCCCACTCAACATATTTCCCACCGTCTGATAGCCAGAATTGCTCTCCTTCTCTCCATCGTGTGCTTGCTCCATAGTTTGTTGATTTTGTCTGAGTCTGTTTTACCTTTGCATAGAAATAACAGTCTACCTGGTGGAAATTGATATCCTTCTTGTCCTTCACCTCTATAAGTTCGAGATCAGCCATGGTAACGTTATTTGCTGCTATCTTTGCTTCATCAACAACGACATCATATGTCGTTATCTCTTTAACTCTTACTACAGTGCCTCTGGGTTTTGGATCAGGAATAACGATTGGATTTTCATATGGTTCAAATGACTGATGATGGGTTTCTGATGGTTTTTTAATATAATCTACTGCTTGTACCTTATTAATTGTGCTATTTGCAAAGCTTAATACAACAAACACAAACAAAGCAACCATAGAAATGATAAGTTTTCTATAAATATTTAACATTGATCCACCTTCCTTTTTCTAAATACTTCTATAGTACCAACCTATATATAATACTATTCTAATAACTTTAAGTACTAAGTAAATTTTACCTTAAAAATATTATTTGTCAATACACTGTCAATAAAGATCGCGATAACGGCAAAGTGGCGATGTATACAAATGGTAGAATTTTTAAAAAATAAGTAAAATTATGGGATGTGTGGAGATTTCTAGCGAACAATGGTTAATAAAAATAAAAGAAAGGAGATGGAGTCAAAGGAGTTAGATACTGAGCTACACATGCCATATGTAAGCAAGGAGTTTATTCTTGAAGCCTACAAAAAGGCACAGAAAAATATTATGTTCTTGCCTGATATATTTTTCTGCGCCTTTGAACTTTAATTAAATGAATTAAACAGTTACTCCCTTATCGGAAGGAACAGTAACGGCACTGCTCTTGTACCAGTCTTTGTAATAATCCCCTGAATCGTATAGTAGACGAAGATTTTCCAGTACCTGCTCAAATACCTGTATCCAGTCAGAGCCAACCCTGAATCCAAACATGGCGTTACGTTTACCATGAGTCGTACTGCCAATAGTTTGAAGTGATTTCCTGAATCGCATTCTCAGGTTGTCTCCAGCATACAGATGATCATACATATATTGCATGCCGTCTATGAACTCCTCAAGGTTCATATCCACAAGTCTGTGAACCACATGTGCAGTATCATAATATTTCCAGTCTTCAGGGTAATTCTTTCTAAAAATCCTCTTTTCAGAATCAAGCCTATCATAAAGCGCTGTCTTAGGAAACGGACAATTAATGCCAAATGTAAGAACGTCAATATTGTTTTCCAGCACAAATTCTGTCATTCTTTTGAATGAATCTTTGTCATCACCATCTGCTCCCAACACTATAGAGCCCCAGACAACAAGGCCGTGATCGTGGATTTTTTGAACGCTGTCATAATAATTATCGGCACCAATTCTTAAATTAGTCGTTTTGTTCATCTTCTCCAGAACTGCTTCATTTGTTGATTCTATGCCGCAGAGAAATCCAAAATTTCCACTCTTTGCCATAAGATCAAGTACCTCTGCGTCCTTTGATATGTTGAGTGCAGTAAACCCAAGCCAGTCCTTTTTAATGCCCCTATCTATCATGCCACGAAAGAGAGCCTTTGCCCTGTTAGCAGAGTTCTTGCTATGGCCATAAAAATTATCTTCGGCAAACATGAGCCCCTTGTAGTCCGTAGCTTCCATTTCGTCCAGGACGTCTTCATACGGTCTTTCCCGGTATTTTTTTCCCTGAAAGGTTGGTACGCTGCAGAAATCGCAGTAATTCGGACAACCTTTTGTTGTAACAATAGATGAAAACTTGTAATCATACTTCTTCTTCAGAAGTTCCCTATCTGGAAATACATGCTTCATCTCTGACAGGCCCGGCAGGCCGCCATTGTACTCTTTTTTGAGTTCGCCATTTTCAAAATCTTTAATGACTTGTGGCCAGAGAGTCTCTGCCTCTCCGATAAAAATAGCATCCACATATTTTGAGGCTTCCTCTGGCACTACCGAAGCGTGTATACCACCCATGATCACGGTCATACCTTTTTTTCTGCAGATCTCGGCTATTTGGTAAGCTCTTGGCACTTGATAGGTAACAGAAGTGATACAAACTAAATCCACAGGCTCAAATGTAATTTCTCCGTTATCATCAAGGGCTAGTTCCAAATTTTCATCGATTACGTCGAACTCCCAGTCACCCGGTGTAAGGGCCGCGATGTATGCCAGATTTAACGGCATTTGAACTATGACAGATATGCTCTCCTCGCCATGTCGCCCAGGGGGATGTGGATTGATAAGCATCATTTTCTTCATTTCTTAATCCTCCTAATTATTTAAAATCATATTAGCGACTCTCCAACCAGAGGATACAACCGCACATATCCCCGGCCCAGGATTAGTCCAGTGCCCGGCCAGAAAAAGATTTTTGAAAGGTGTTGTGTGCGGAAGTCTATTTGATCCTGTCTGGTCTACAGTAACAGCCCAACCATAAGCCGCGCCTTTTGAGTTAAGTGTGTAGCGATGTAGCGTCTTCGGTGTGGCGGCGTCAATTACTTCAATATGGTTCTGAATGTCTGGTACATAATTTTTCAGATAATTTATTGTATGTTCTTTCATTTTATTTTTATACGCGGCCCAATCGTCTATGTTGTCGTAATCGTCTCTTGACGAGGCAACAACAGAAATTATTTGTTTGTTATCAGGTGCCAGGCTTGAATCAACTTCCGTAGGAACGGAAATATAAAACCAGTCACTGCCGGAAAAATTTAAGTTCTTTGATGTATGGTAAAAACCTCTTTTCAGGCCTTTTAAGTCTATTTTGTCATCAAGACCAAGGTATAGTAAAAAGAATGAAACACTCTCCTTCATATTCTCAATCTTGCTAAGAAATGAGTCATCAACGGTATTTTTATCTATTAAACAGAAAAAAGTTTGTTTGGGATCAATGTTTGAAACAAAAGTATCAGCAGTGATCTTCTCTCCTTTTTGTGTTGTAACTCCTTTTATAATACTATCCTCTGTTAGTACCTTCTCTGCGCTAGAAGATAGCATAATGTGTCCGCCATAGTCAATAAATTTTTGAGTGATTGTATCTGAGAAATTCTGGGTACCGCCGACTGGGAAATAAGCCCCATCTTTCAGATAATTTATCAGCATTTGACACATGCCAATAGCCGAAACTTCGTGAGGAGGTGAACCTATGTATCCCCACTGTGCAGAAAGTGTCATTTTAAGCTGCTCATCTGTAAAAAATTTATCCAACATTTCCTTGTAGGTAAGGTTCTGGTATTTGATGAGCATCTCATGTCTTTCAGTGCTGAATGTAGCCCGATATAGTCTGATAAACTCCTTAAAAAAAAGTGATAGTTGTTCCCTTTCTGAGGGAAAACGTTTCATTAACAGATCCACATAATCGTCGATCTCGGCAGGTACATCAATGGAAAATGAAGGGAAATGTATGCTATCCATGGGGTCAAGTTGCAGGAAATTAATATTTATGTCAAGTTCTTTAAGGCACCTGCCAACAACACTCCATTTTCCACACCCACCAATATGATGAACTGCGGCATCAAAAATAAAGCCTTTTCTCTTGAAAGAGGTACAATAACCTCCGGGAATACTATGTTGTTCAATAATCAGTACTTTCTTTCCATGTTTTGCCAGAAAAGTCCCGCAGATTAGACCGGCAATTCCGGCTCCCAGTACAATTACATCATACTTGGATTTTAGTTCAGATTTGTTCAGAGAGAAATTACTCATGAAGACTGTCGCTTTGAAGTTATGAATATTTTGATATGATTACCGCTGAAATGTTGCCTGTATCGGAAAAGGAGTTGATAAGGACATTGTTTACCTCTGATTCTCTGCTATTGTTAGGTACGCAATCCAGATTACACTCTTCATCTTTTTCCTGATAGTTTATTGTCGGAGGGATAATACCATTATTGATTGCCAATACACCGGCAACACACTGTAATGACCCTGATGCATCAAGGCATTCTCCTGTCATTGACTTTATTGCACTCACAGGTACCTTGTCAGCGTTATCACCAAAATAGTCTTTAATGATTCTAGCTTCCATTATGTCGCCGGTCATACTGGAATTTGCGCATGCGGAGATATAAGAAATATCTTCGGAATTAATCCCGGCATCTTTCATTGCGATAGAGATACATCTTACGCCTTGGGTGGTGTCAATGTGGTCACGAGAAACCTTGTCAGGGTTAAACGTACATCCGTATCCTTTTATCTCGGCATAGATTTTCGCGTTTCTTTCCAATGCGTCTTCGAGCCTTTCAATAACAAGTAATGCGGCAGCTTCGCCAATAATAAAGCCATTACGTCTTTTATCAAATGGTGCGGAAATTTCAATATCACCGTTACGGCTTCCTGACAATATTCCTGAGCGGTAAGCTCCCCAGAAAACATCGGGAGTTAAACCATGAACTCCGCCGGCTACCACCGCTTTTCCTCTGCCTAGCCTTAGGAAATCAGAAGCGTAAATGATAGCGTCCAATCCACTGGCAGTACCTGTAGATATTGTAGAATTTAAGCCTGTCGCATTACAGAAAATAGATACCCTGCTTGCCGGTGCATTTAGGACAGTATTTGGAAATTCCATGGGATTTACGAAAGTTGGTCCTTCCTTTAATCCTTCCAAGTCGAATGAGCTGATACTGTCAATACTGCCATACGTTGACCCGATTACTATCCCCAGTTCGTCGGCACCATAAGTTTCATGAGTGATATTAGCATCTTCCATGGCAAGTTTTGCCGCAGAGGATACCAATAACGATGTTCTATCTATGTGGCGAATACCTTTTTTCCCTAAGTATTCTTTTGCATCAAAATCTGTTATCTCACCCGCTTTTTTGCTGTTATATTTAGAGACATCAAATAGCGTGATATCTTTTATTCCGGAAGCGCCATTTGTCAAATTGATCCAGAACTCATCCTTGTTCACACCGATTGACGATAAGACACTTATTCCAGTTATAACCAGGCGATTATTCATATATACTATCTACCTCTATAGAAATTATTTTTTAAGCTGAGAAATGCTAGCGGTATTTTCAGTCGGAATACCAAGGCATCACTATTTTAACTTTTAATCTGTAAACTTTTTCAGTATGAGACTACTATTGTTACCGCCAAAAGCATATGCATTATTCATGGCAATATCAACCCGCATTTCACGTTTAACATTTGGAACAAAATCCAAATCACACTCAGGGTCTTTTGTTTCGTAGTTTATCGTTGGCGGTACAACGCCCTCTTTAATAGCCAAAGCACACGCTATCGCCTCAATAGCGCTGGCAGCTCCCATTGTGTGGCCAAGCATTGATTTTATAGAGCTTATGGCCAGATTCTTTGCATGTTTACCAAAGACCTTCTTTATTGATATAGTTTCAGCTTTGTCATTGGCGACTGTTCCTGTACCATGCGCACTCATATACTGAACATCTTCGGGTCTGATTTTGGCATTTATCAAGGCCTTTTCCATTGCCGAAGTAACGCCATTTCCTTCCGGATGCGGAATTGTTATGTGATAACCGTCACAGCTCAGGCCGTAACCCAGGATTTCTGCATAGATATTTGCGTTTCTGGCTAGTGCACCTTCCAGGGATTCTAATACCAGCATCCCTGCACCTTCTCCAACTAACAGGCCTTTTCTGTTTTTATCAAAAGGTTGGCAAATGTCCGGCGCGATGGCATTTAATCGACTAAAACCAACAAAAGCAACTTTAGAAAACGGATCTGATCCACCGGCAAGCATTATGTCTGCTCTTCCCAATTTTATCAGATCACATGCATAACCGATAGCATAGTTACCGGCGGCACAGGCAGTAGGTATTATTGTGCTTGGACCTTTAAAACCAAATTCAATAGATATGTTAGACGGCATATTAACGCAAGGATGCATAAGAAACAGGCCAGGATCTACACTATCTTCTCCCTTTTCATGTCTTATATAGTTTACCTTTTCCAGAATCTGTATTTCACCTGCAGTTGTTCCAATTGAAACACCAGCTCTTTCGGGATCAATATTATTTAAACCAATATTAGAGTCTTCGATAGCAAGTTTTGCCGCTGCTATGGCAAATTGAGAACCTTTGCCAATCTCTCGACTAGAACCATTTTTTGTATAATCGTCATAATTGAAATCTTTAACGAAACAGCCTTTATGTACTTTAAAAGGAGAGGTGTCAAATGATGTGACCTCAGACACACCGGATGTGCCGGAAATTAATGCATCCCAAAACAGATCTTTTTGGTTTCCTATAGGGGAAATTACACCCAGGCCGGTAATTACAATTCTTTTATCCATGGTTGTTTACTTTACAAATACTAATACTTTCATCCGGTTAATGAATCTTTGTTTGCAACGCCAAAGCTCAAAGTTGCTTTTGTTACAACTTTGCCTCCCACTTTGGCCACTCCCTTAACTATTGCCGCACTGGAAATGACCTTTTCTATATCAATTTCCAGAGTTAGCTGGTCGCCAGGAAAAACAGGTTTTGAAAAACGCACGTTTGCGGAAGCCAACAAAAAGACTTTATCTTTATACTGCTCAGTGTCAAAGCTCTTTTTGAAGAGGATAATCGAGGCTTGCGCCAGAGCTTCTACAATGAGAACTCCAGGCATTATGGCAAAATCAGGGAAGTGTCCCGCGAAGAAAGGCTCATTACCAGAGATGTTTTTTAGACAAACAATCCTGCTCTCTTTTTGAAGCTCAATAACTTTATCAATAAATAAGAAAGGGTATTTTTGAGGAACCAGCTCTCTTACTTCCTCAAAGTTCAACATTAAAAAAACCTTTCGTTCTATGTAATAGTCACTGCATATCCACTTTTATCGTTCGTGTATAGGCATATAGATGTTTAAGAAGCGTTACAAGCTTTTTACTATTTTCCTTCAAGTGTAGACCTGGTCATTTCAATTGTTGCATTCAATGATGTGATGTCTACGAGTTTTTCTTCCGGAATTTGAACCTTGAATTTCTTTTCTATCAGGGCAAGAATTTCCAGTGCTAATAAGGAATCAATCTCCAAATCCTTAAAAAAATCGGCATCTCTTTTCTCCCATATTTCATTCTCATCCAGCTCGGTTACTTCCGCTACAATAGCAGTAATATCTTTCTCTAAGTTCTCTACAGGCAATATCTTACCTCCCTAATAAACAACCAGAAATATAACTATACACAAAACACCAATCAAAAAATTATCAATCGGGTATTATGAAGTTGCTTTCTGTAAAAATTATTGGTCTAAAAGTATTGATGGTACTTGATTACGATAAAATGAAAACTATCGAAAAGGGCAAAATAACAAACTTATATCGATATGTCAATAACAATCTTATGACAATTTACGTTGTAAACTGGTATAGATGATTATCGTTAGCAATAATATATATGCATTCCAAACGGAAGGTATTTGAAACCAGAGTGCAAAGCGTTGCTAATGCGTGTCTTTTCGATGTATGTACAGGCAAAAAGAACTGTGGAATGAGGTTGCACATGACTGGCAATAATGTATAAGTCTCTAAAATCACAGGACTTTCTATAATAATTAGTACTAGTTTTTTATATAAATATACTTGACAACTATATTTTGTATGGATAGACTTTTCACTATCAGCCTAATACATACTACAAAAATACAAATCAAAGAAGGTCAAAATGCGTAGTATTGCGTTCATAAATCAAAAAGGTGGGGTGGGAAAAACGACTTCGACTGCAAATGTTGGAGCATGCCTGGCTGCGCTTGGTAAAAAGGTACTTCTGATCGACCTCGATCCTCAAGCCAATTTGAGCATTCATTTCGGAATTAATGTTCAGGGAAAAGATTCATCTATTTATGAGCTTATGTGCGGTAAAAAGACTGTTTCTGAAGTATTAACAAAAACAGCCATTAGTGGTCTGGATATTATCCCTTCCGACATTGATCTTGCAAGTGCAGAGGTAGAGCTTGTCAGCACAGTAGGGCGTGAAACGATAGTTAAGTTCTATATCGGAGAGATGTTAGGCTCGTATGATTATGTTTTAATTGACTGTCCACCGTCTTTAGGACTTCTAACCCTGAACGCACTTACCGTTGCTAACGAAATTTTTATTCCTTTGCAGACTGAGTTTTTTGCTTTACAGGGTGTAAGTAAGCTGATACAAACTTTTGATGTTATTAAGAAACGGCTGAACAGCAAGTTAGAGATTACAGGTATAATACCTTGTATGTACGATAGCAGGACCAAGTTGGGGCAGGCAGTGCTTGACAAGATCAAAGAATATTTTGCAGATAAGGTATTTGTCACGACAATTAGAAAAAATATTAAACTCTCAGAATCAACAAGTCATGGTATGCCAATTACAGCATATGCTCCGGACTCTAATGGCGCACAGGATTACGAGGCGTTAACTAAAGAAATAATTGCTCAGGAGAAATAGTATCTCAAAGGGGCGATGTAAATATTTAGAAAACGTGCTTCCGGATAATGCAATTTCAAGCCGTAGATTAAACTAACCGTATTTGTTAATTTGTAGATTATAGAATTTTGGTGATATTTATTACTAAAAGGAAAGATTTGTGCAAAAGAAAAGTGTACTTGGATCGGATCCATTTGAGTGGTTAAAGGGAAATGATAAAAAAGAAAACACTGTGGATCAGAAGAGCGATATTGCTGGTCAAAAGAAACAGATAGAAAATCCGTCTGATCCGGTAATAGATAATAAAGAAACAGTTGTAAAGCAGGAAGAAAAGCAGGAAGAAAAAGCATACAAACCTATTGATATATCAGATACGTCTAAACCACAGGAAAACAAGATTTACGAGCCTGTTAAAGTAGCAGAGCCCTACAGACGGCAGGAAGAAAAACCTTTTGTATCCAGCGACATATCAGAGGCAAATCGAAAGGCTGTTTTGGGTAAGGATGTCTATGCTCATCATGCCAAACCTCGTGAAACAACACAAAAAGATAGTCCCGCAACGGCATTTGTAATTGTATATACCGTGTTATTGTTAATTCTAGGTTTCATTGTCTATAAGGATCTGACAAAACAAATTAATAAATTAGAGACAAAGCTGGAAAGTGTAGAAAAACAGCTTGATGCGGGTTTAATAAACTACGAGGATACAAAAGTAGATGATGTGTGGTGATTCATAATAGTATGTTCAATTTTAAACTTCTTATTGCGTCCATTGTAGATGCTGTGCGCTCAAGTGTAATTACTTCCCTGCCTATTATATCTGTACGCAGGTTATCTTTAATTTTGTCAGCGAATAAACGAACAGGTTTCATCTATTTTATGGGAAGAATTTTATTGAAATTTTGAAGGTAGTAATTGTTGGAAGATACTCATTTATGAGGTTCAATAACCACTTTTATAGACTCTTTAGCTTCAGTAACCAGCTTAAAGCCCTGTACTGCTTCTGCCAGGCCTAAACGATGAGTGATCATCTCTTGCACAGGAACACGCTGGGAACTAATCAACTCAATTGCCACCTCTATGTCAAGAGGGCTGGCACCGTACGTTGGCAATAAGGTTATACAGTTTTTCCAGAAATCATTAAGCGGTACGGAAAGACAAGTTTCCGGGCCACCAGGCGCAAAGTACAGGATAGTGCCACCACGGTCTACAGATTTTAGCGCTGTATCTAAAGCAGAGTCTGCTCCGGCTGTTACAATCACACGATCTGCAAGCCTGTTACTGTTCAGTTTGAGAAGATGTGAAGGTAGGTCGTCATGAGCAGAGATGACAGAATCTGCTCCAAATTTCCTTGCCATCTCCATACGATATTCACTTACATCAGTAGCAATTATTTTCCCGGCTCCCAGTGATCGAGCAAGTAAAATGTGCAGAAGCCCTGACATTCCGCTACCGATAACAACAACAGTTTGGCCGGGTTCAATGCGAGCTGCTCTCTGGCCACGAACTACACAAGCCAATGGCTCAATGAACGTTCCATCTTCCAGTGGCATATTATCAGGAAGTACAAAGACTCCTCTGTCTACATTGATTTCCGGTACTCGTACATATTCAGCAAAGCCTCCGGGATCAAAATTCGTACTACGCAAGGTATCGCATACAGTGTGGTTGCCATTTAAGCAATAATGACATGTATTACAGGGAACATGGTGTGATACAAAGACTCTGTCTCCTATATTAAATTGTTTAACATCCTCTCCGATTTCAACAATCTCACCGGTTGCCTCGTGGCCTAGCACAAGTGGCGCTTTGTGGATACGATACCATTCCATTACGTCACTGCCACAGATACCACAGGCCAGTGATTTCAATAATATCTCACCCCGGCCAATCTGCGGTGTTGGCATCTCTTCTACTCTAATGTCACTGTTACTGTAATACATTGCTACACGCATATTTATTTTAGGATATTTTGTTAGAAAGTTAAAATCTGGTGCTTATATGGCTGATCACGTGTGCTTTGTTCTGCAATTCTTATAACAGCCTGATATAGATTCTGTAACGAATATCACACCTTATACCAAAATGGCTTAAGGCTTTCAACTGTTTTATGTTAATTTCGTCTGGTTACTGTCACTTCTGCTGGAGTTGGCGTCAATTTGGAGAGAGGGTTATGGTGCTTAGCTGAGTACCATATTGTTGCAGTACAAAGAACTAAGTCTATTGGAAATCTTTTTACTTATAAATTTTATGCTGGTAAGGATTGTTACAAGACGAAGCGAATAAAGAAAGACAATAAAGTTTTCAGCTTGTACAGGTCAATGATAGAGAAAGAAGCTGAAAAGATTAATAGTGCAGTGCTGAAATATATTATTATGTTTGTTGTAATTATCAGTCTTGCAAAGTCCTCGGCGCTTTTTGTCCGGGGAGGAGTGATGTTTAAATGTTATTCTTGGTATGGGTAAATCCAAAACAGAAGTTAAAGTTGAAGCTGCTTTATTACCAGTTCTTGAAGAAATGGTAATTGTTCTATCTGATAATAAATTTAGAATCATTGGTATTATTGATGGTCATTATATTGTTCAGACTCCTAAGGGTTTAAAAAAACCGAAGGTCCTGAATTAAGTTCAGGAGCTATTGAATCAAATAAGAAAAATGTACGTGATGAAATAAGAATTGATAAACTATAGTTTTGTATTTGTTATTCTTTAATAATCCATTTCGATAATTTTTGTCTGATGTTGTTTAACCGTTCCGTATTAATTTGACCTAATTTCCCGAGAAGTATATTCCCGTCTACAACGGCAAGCCTGCTGGTTCTAATGACGCTTGGTGCTTTTAATCCAGTTTGTAGAAAATCAGCAGCATCAGAAGTAATAAGTTCATCTAGCTCAAGGATTTGTTGGTCAACTTTTGAGGATATCATGCAAACAAGCCAGTCGTTAAATTTCCCTGGCAGTTCACGTAATATAAGAGCTGGTCGTCGTTTTCCTTCTTTTTGATCAGTTTGAGGAAATTTGAATAGAACAATTTGGCCTTCAGAAATCATTAAAAACATTCTTTTAGATCATTTGTAGAATAAGGGGAATGTTCGTCTTCCATCCCACGCATTGCAGACGAAAGTGAAAGATCATTCCATTCTTTATACTCTTCTTTCTCAGTTCGTGATTGCAGATATTCAACAAAATCGAGAACTTCTATTTGCTTTAATTCCGGCAATCTTTTTACAGTTATATTAATTCTTTCTGCAATACTCATAGTCGTATGCTCCTTGCAAATAATATCAATTAAACATAAGTCTTTTACCATTTATCCTTTCCGCCGTCAAGCATACTTCCAAAGATAAAATTAAAATCCTGGCACCATTATAGTCAGGTGATGAATGCTTTAAGACAAAAAGAATAAAACAAGATCAAAAAGGTCTTTGGAATGTATCGTTCAATGATAATTGGTGAATGTGGAAAAATCAAAAGCATTCCGTTTAAGTATATATTAATTTTTGTAGGTTTGGTTGTATGTGCCGGATTGATCTTTCGATTTGGATTTATGAAAATATTTCACAATATGAATAAAAATCATGTATATCGTAAACCTGAAATCGTTGAAGAAAAAAGTGAACCACAACTGGAGCCGGTAGAATTAGAGAAGGAGAATAAGAGCATGTATACAATCGTTGGTATTATTGACGGTCATTATATTATCAAGACTCGTAAAGGATTTAAAAAACCTAAGGTCCTGAATTAAGTTCAGGAGCTATTCTGGCACTGACAAAAAAAAGATTAATGATGGAATTAAAATTGAAAAATTATAGTTTTTGACGCTATGGCATTTCAAGCTGTTTTTTCAGAAACAAGTTTTAAAATCATTATTTGCCAAAATAATAAATCCTTCCTATTTGTCGATAATTAAGTTATGAAAGCCTGGCCCCGGAAACGATACCAATATCAGGAGAAAAGTACATTTGGGTTTTTCTCTACAATGCGCAATAATGCCATTGCTGGTCCGCGCGGTTCTCTAGTCCCTTGCTCCCAATTACGAAGTGTTTGGACGGATATTCCCAACAAACCCGAAAATGCTTCCTGTGTCAGGCCCAGACGGTGCCTTATTGTTGCCACATTTGATGGGTCTTTGAGTTTTTTTGCGTAGTACATTCTTTTCGGCCTTTTGTGCACGGATAGTAGCCAGTTCTTCATGCAGATCAATATCAAGCAAATCGCTTTTCTTTGTCATTTTGTAATCTCCTGTATTAATTGTTTGATAACCGCCTTGTCGGATTCTGATAAATCTTCTTTTGTTTTTTTCTCATAAAGAGCCAGCATCCACAAATCGTGTCTTTCTCTACATGGTGAAAGTATATAACCCGCAGACCTCCTCTTTTCCCTTGCCCTTTCTTTCGCCACCGCACTTTTCGTGCTCCACCCGTGCGTTGAATAATATCCCCAGCATCAGGCTTAAATCTTAAAAACCATTGCATTGCTGTGTATTCGTCGTCCTGTAACAGTGCCATCACTCTTCGGGTGAAAGCCAACGTTTCTATTACTATCATTTATGTACAAATCAAGGTTTGACCCTGTGCTTTTTACTAGCTCAATATATTTTGGAAGATTTGATTTGAGTTCCATGTTATAGCCTTTTAATTTTTCCATTAATAATCAAGTATTCTATTCCTAAATCATTCGCTGATTTAATTGCATCTTCCGAAGTTTGAACTATTGGTTCGTTGCATTTATTAAAAGATGTATTGATTAGACAGGGCACAGAATGTTTCTTGTCAAGGTAGGATAGAAGGTCATACATAAAAGGGGATTCCTTTGCGTCAAAAAGAATCTGAATTCTTGCCGTTCCGTTGATATGAATGATTCCTTCTAATTTCTGCTGATAAGAATTTAAAATTTTAAATTCATACAACATATATTTTGCAGCAACGGAAATTTTCTTTAGTCCTGTAATTGCTTTAGCATTTTTTTCTAACATTATAGGTGCTAATGGTCTATACCATTCTCTGCCCTTCATTCGCATACTTATTTTATTCTTTAACTCTTTGCTAAATGGTAGCGCAATTATGCTTCTATTTCCTAATCCTCTTGGACCTACTTCACCAAATCCGTTGCAAATACCTATGATTTTATTTTGTAAGAGTAATTTTGATAATTCTATAATTGTCTTTTTTGAGTAGGAGAATTCATTGTGTTCAATTTTATAATTATTTAAAAAGGGGGAATGAACTTTAATAGGATTTCTATTTTTATGCCACTCAAAAAATGCTGCTGCTCCAATAGATAAACCAGTATCATCACAACATGGTGGGATGAAAATATTTTTAAAAATATTTGATTCAGATAATGCAGTATTTGTTCGGATGTTTAAGGCACAGCCACCCGAATAATAAAGGTAGTCAAATTTATTCTTGTTCTGAATCTCCTTTAATTTATTAACTATTTTAGTAGTAAATTCAAATTGCAAGCTGGCAACTATGTCTTGAAAAAATTGAGTAGTTCGTTATGTCAATTGGAAATTGTACCAGGCGGCAAAGCAAAAGTGTACCACACGATATAAAAGAATACATACGATATTAACAAGTCATGGGAATCTG
>JANLHC010000134.1 GCA_024654465.1 Candidatus Scalindua sp. | reverse complement strand
CCATTAACTCAGCCGCCGTAAGCGCCTGGATGGTTTTCCCCAATCCCATGTCATCTCCAATAAGACATCTACCGGCTTTAACCGCGAACAAAGCACCTTCTTTCTGGTATTGGTACAGTTCTGTTTTCAGAATATTTTTGAATATAGGACTCTTGATTCCTCCCTTGAGTTTTGTTTTGACGATTTTCTCTCTGTGGGCGGCATCCTGATGTTCGGCTACAAATGACATAACATCATCATGGCATCGTACTTCATGGCCGTTATTTTGAGGAACGCTATTAAGAAATTGAGGAAAATTGAGGACCTGCTCATCTTTCAGTACCTTATCAGGGTTAAAGAACTTTTCCAGTAATGTCTTAAGACTTGTTGGAGCATCCTTTCCTTCACGAAATCTTATCTCACGCTTGAGTCCATAATGCAGATATATTTCAGAAAACGGGAGAGAATATGTTTCTGTAAAAGCCTTTTTAGCACCTCTTCTTTTCTTTAGCTTAAATAGCGTAAATTCGATGTGTTTACATGTACCAAGGTTGTTAATTCTAAAATCCGGGCATGAGCAAACATTATTACCGGGTTTATCTCCGCGAATCGAGATTTTATATGTTTTTTCAGTTTCCGGGTTAGTTAGTAAAAAATCAGAGAATATAGGATGAAAGCCTCTGTTTATCAGTTTAAAATTCTGCTGTTCAGCAAACTGTTTCCTGAGAATCCGCTGCCACTCCTCAAGACCAAGATTATCTGGTTTGTGCGTCTTTGACACTCTTAATTTAATAGTTTTCTTTTTCTGCTTCTTTGTGTCTTTCTTGTTTTGTTTCTTACTGCCTGATTTTTCCTTAATGGTGGATTTCATGATATATAATATTCTCCTCGTAAATGTACATTTAAGTGTTGAGAATGCCTTTTTTTGTCAAATAAATTTCTTGACTTAAGCTTTCCAGGTATGTTGTAAATAATAAATGGTATTATAAATAAATTTCCGGGAATGTCAATGTTACCACGATTACCCTCTGATAGCCCGGATGGCGCAAAATAAATACAGGTGAACATATCGTTCGGTACGGCTAGTCTAATCAATTGCGCAAATGGAATTATCCATCTTTGTTCTCTTCCGGATCTGATTGTTTTGGCTCTTGGGCAGACAATTTTTCTTTTGTACGTTTTCTCTTTTTTCTCTTCAGACTCTTGATTTTTTCAACGCGCTTTTTGTCCATTTTGATAAATCCTTTTTGTTTAAGTTCTATTTGATCCAAAAGTGTGCGTCGTGCAAAAAACCTGTTGAGTGCCTGTGAGCGTTCTTTCTGATATTTTACTGTGATGTCTGTAGGAATGTGACGTAGGAACACACATGAAGATGTCTTATTAACTTTCTGTCCGCCGGGACCAGATGAACGAATAAATCTCTCTTCAAGATCGTCTTCGTTGACATTCAGTTCACGCATTCGGTCAAGGAGGGCTTTCTCTTTCTTTTCAGATACTTTAAATATAGACATAATCTGTTTTGTTGTAGTTTTCTATTGTCAAGAGTATATCATAGCACAGTATATCATCAACCATATTTGAAGTGCCTGGAGTTAATTTATAGAACAAAATAATCTTCAAAAATATTAAAATTATCATATAATCTTAATAAAAAGTGGGGTGGGCAATGTCATTGAAATATAAGTTAGATGTCATCAGAATAATTTGTATAATATTATGATTATTTGATATGGTGTGTTTATGAAGCTGATATAAAGAGGTCAGGAATAACATGAAAGCCCATTGGCTAATATTGCCGTTAATAATAATACTTATACCTCTCTTTTTCTTTTCCAGGCAACAGATTGCGCATAGGGTTGAAATCTCAGATGAGGGATTAGATTTAAATGAAGAAGAGATGATGAGGTTGACTCATGAGAAAGAGAAGAGTGCTATCTATGAAAGTGTTTCTAAATTCAGGATGCATATGAAATCTCTTGATGAATATGACGATGCGCTGGCAGAATCGATTGAAAGTCAAGACTGGGATAATATAAGTAAATATGCTCTGATGTTAAAAAACACTTCACCTTTAATCTTTACCGGCATGAGAAAGGTAGAATTGCCAAAGGATTTTGTCTTGCTGGATACCGCTTTTCACTTCCAGTCACTTGCAGTGGTAGAGGCGTGCGAATCGAGAGAGATGGTCAAGATGAATATTGAGTATGAAAAATTGCAGAAAACCTGCGATGATTGTCATGAAAAGTATAAGAATAAAGAGTAGTTTTACATAAATACCGCAAGGAGAATACCGGCAGCAACTGCGGAACCGATTACACCAGCCACATTTGGGCCCATAGCGTGCATAAGAAGGAAATTGTGAGGATCCTCATCCATGCCTATTTTATTAGAGACTCTGGCGGCCATGGGAACTGCAGAGACACCAGCAGATCCGATCAGTGGGTTGATTTTATTGGATGAGAACATATTCATGATTTTTGCCATGATAACACCGGCGGCCGTTCCGACTGAGAAAGCAAACAAGCCAAGAACAATAATACCCAGAGTTTCAAGATTGAGAAACTTATCCGCAGACAACTTACTTCCCACCCCAAGCCCGAGAAAAATCGTTACTATGTTGATGAGTGCGTTCTGAGTAGTATCACTTAACCGCTTGACAACCAGAGATTCACGCATAAGATTTCCGAACATAAGGAAGCCGATAAGTGGTGCCGCAGATGGAAGAAGCAATGCAGTGAGTATAATAACAACAATCGGGAAAATTATTTTTTCACGATGTGATACATATCGTAGTTGTTTCATCTTAATCTTACGTTCATCTTTAGAAGTTAACAGCTTCATGATAGGCGGCTGAATAATCGGGACCAGAGCCATATAAGAATATGCGGCAACAGCTATGGACCCGAGCAGTCTCGGGCTCAGCTTGGAGGCAAGAAAGATAGACGTCGGCCCATCTGCGCCTCCGATTATAGCAATAGATGAAGCATCTTTGAGAGAAAAGTCGATGCCGGGAATATATTTAGTCAGTACTATGGCTCCGATCAGGGTTGTAAAGATGCCGAACTGGGCAGCCGCACCAAGCAGTGTTGTACGGGGGTTAGCAAGCAATGGCCCAAAGTCAGTCATGGCTCCAACGCCCATAAATATAATCAATGGAAAGATTCCTGTTTTTATACCGGAATCATAGACATATCTAATAATTCCACCTTCATCATTAATAAACGCAAGAGGGATATTAGACAGCACGGCACCCATGCCAATAGGGATTAAGAGCAGAGGTTCAAATCCTCTGGAAATGCCGAGATAAATAAGAAACAATCCTACGCTGATCATGAGTAATTTGCCCACGCCTTCAGTCCAATTAGCCGTATTGTCATAAATCAGCGCATACAAACCGGTACTTTTTAACAAATTACTAAATACCGTTTTAAATGATAATGTATCATCACTCGTTGCTCTTTCGGTTGAGTGAATTACGATATCCTGCTTTTCAATTTTAAGGAGAGTCGTTCCTGCATGCAACGGGGTAAACTTTTTATAAAGGTCTTTGTTAATATAGGAAATTTCACCGGAAACTCCTGAATTAACCGTAATCTTGTTGTGGTCTTTGTCTACTATAAGGGCTAGAAAATCACCTTCCCTGACCTTATTACCCACCTTAAGTTCTGCACCATTTCTGATTGATACTTTGAGAAGCATCGCTTCAGATGGCATTGTCACTGTCACCGTATTGAGTGAAGTAGTAGAGTATTCCTGTGCATTTACTATGTATGCAAGCGCAAAAAATGCGAAAAGGAAATAACAAATTGTTCGTATCTGTTTATTGTTCATTTTGGTATGTGCCAGTTTACTCAATCATAGCAAGCGTGTCGCCGTTCTTTACATTGTCACCTACCGCTACTTCTATTGCAATAATCTTGCAATCTTTTGGGGCCTTAACCGGAGATTCCATTTTCATGGCCTCAAGGATGAGAATATCTTCTCCTGCTTTTACCATGTCTCCGGTACTTACTTCGATACGCATGATGGATCCCGGCATGCCGGCTATAATTGGTTCGCCTTTAATAGTTATCACAGGCGAGGTTGGCGCAATTGCCCGGACAGCACCGGTGCCCTCCGCGACAGTAACGTTAAATGACTTGCCATCAACGGTAACGGTATAATTTCCAGGATCTTTTGCACCTTTAGTCTGTGCAGATGCAGTGGTTTTGACTTCAGCATCCGCTTCAGGAGTAATCTTCCTGATATTCACTTTCATGTTTCCCTTAAGGAAACTAATGCCTTTTTCACCGCATGCGTATGCAATAAAGATATTTTCATCCGTTACCTCTAAATTGTTTTCCTGAAGTGTTTTTGTCGCCTGAGGGATTCCAGGTTCAAGTATATCGAGCGGATGGCCGTTAAAAGGCTTTTTACCCAACTGTTCCTCCGCAAGTTTAACAATCTCCGGATCCGGGCTTGAAGGCGTACGCCCGAAATATCCAAGCACCATATTACCATAACCATCAGTAATCTTTTTCCATCTACCCTGGGTTACATTTGCATATGCCTGCTGAAAGTAGAACTGTGATACCGGAGTAACCGACGTGGCAAATCCACCCTTTTTGACGACTTCAGTCATCTCTCTTATTACCTGTGGATAAAGATGAAGCGTTCCGGTATCGCGCATCATCATTGTGTTTGCTGTCAACGCTCCACCCGGCATAGGAGAAAGAGGGATGATCGGAGATACCTGTTTAGCTTCTATTGGTATAAAATAATCCTTCATACACTCTTCGAAAACTTTTTCTGCTTCCACAATTTTCATGATATCTACATCAATCGTCCACTCCTTACCCTTAAGTGCATGCCACATGGAAATGATGTCAGGCTGACATGTGCCACCGCATACAGGACTTTTTGCGAGATCAATACCTAGGTTATTATCTTTTGTCGCTCCTCCTTCAATAGCTGCCAGACAGCAGGTGACACTTACCCCAGCGGTATCATGGGTATGGAACCATATCAACGCATCGTCTCCGAGCATTTTTCGGGCGCCCTTAAATGTTTCATACACTTTCTGCGGGTTAGCAGTACCACTCGCATCTTTAAAACAAACCGAATCAAACGGAAGCCCTGAATTTAGAATCTCTTTCAGGCGCTTAAGGTAAAATTCTGATGTGTGTGCTCCTTCACACTCTTCAGGTAGGTCCATGAGGGTTATGCATACCTGATGGTGAAGTCCCGCGTCCGTTATACACTTACCGGAATATTCGAGGTTTTGTATGTCATTGAGTGCGTCAAAGTTGCGGATAGTAGTCATACCGTGCTTCTTAAAGAGAACGGCATGAAGGTTTATTATATCTTTAGGTGACTGAGTCAGGGCAACTACATTTATACCCCTGGCAAGGGTCTGTAGGTTTGCATCAGGTCCGGCAAACTTTCTGAAAGTATCCATCATATGAAATGCAGATTCATTACAGTAAAAGAAAAGAGATTGGAACCGTGCACCACCTCCGGCTTCCATGTGCATAATCCCAGCTTCTATTGAGGCCTCAACCGCAGGCATAAAATCCTGAGTGAGTACACGTGCTCCATAAACAGACTGAAATCCATCCCTGAATGAAGTGTCCATGAATCTAACTTTTTTCACAATAGCCACCCTTTCGTTAAATTATATATATTTTCAATAACTGGATAATTGATTTAAAAACATTAATGCTCCAGCACAGGAAACCGTAGTATCATTTAAGCATTTCTATAAGCATGAACGGCGGCAGAAATAACTGCCGTCTGTACACTGTTGTCACCGGCCCATACACTTTTTCTAATTTTCTTTTTTTTACGTGCAAGCTCTGCGTCGACAATGGCAGACTCCTCCTTGCGTCTATGTGCTCTGGTGAGACGCTCGAGTAATGATATAGCAATATTCAGAAGTACAAGGAAAATAAATACAATCCCCATACCAATGAGCATCAGCATAATTGCATTACCAATCATAAGAATTTCCTCATTGTGTAAGAATTATGAAACGCTATTTCACCGGAATTCAGACTGATAATACCGCGCTTTTCACATTCAAAAAGTAATGTACCGTCATCGTTCAGGTCGATTATCTTTCCAGAATACGAATCCTGTTTCACGTCTGTAAAAACAATTTGTTCATTGATAAATGCCAGTTTTTTTCTTATTTCCTGCCGGTTCTGCGTAAAACCAGTCTGGCACAATACATCAAAACGATTAATTATAATTTCGAGAAGTTTTTTCAGCAGATCTTGGCGTACAACTTTGTGGCGCAACTCGTAATGAAGCGAAGTCGCCGGAAGATCAAGATTAGCAAGAAATTCCTCCGTGTTATTTGCGTTAAGCCCTATTCCTAATACTCCGCACACCCTTTCCTTCGATTCCGCAACTTCACACAGTATTCCTGATATTTTTTTCCCCTGAACCAATACATCGTTTGGCCATTTTACAGACGGTTTCAAACCATAACCTTCGAGCATCTGAGCAACTGATAAGGCCGCAATTTGCGTAATATTTTGTCTGAGTTTCTGTTCCAGTGATGTTAGTGGTAACAAGAGAGAAAATGTCAGATCCAAGCCTGGTTGCGAATTCCATATTCGGGTAAAACGTCCTCTTCCATCTGTCTGCTCGTCAGCCCAGATTACTGTATAATCCGGTAAGGCCGAACAATGCTGTTTGAGAAACGTATTGGTAGAGTCTAATTTATCATATTTGTAAATCGTGTATAACGTTTTGTCCGGTTTAACAATTTCGAGATCTCGTTTGATGTCCATAGTAAGTGCCTGTAACACCGCATGTTATACTTGGTTTTTATTTTGTTGTATCGTGCGTTGCTATCTTCTTCCGTTTACGATCTGTTTCGCTCAACTGCTTTTTTCTGATACGAAAGGTTTTAGGTGTAATCTCGATTAACTCATCATCTTCAATGTATTCCAATGCCATTTCAAGCGTTAGTTCTCTTGGAGGTGCCAGCTTTATCGATTTATCTGCGGTTGCAGATCTCATATTCGATGCCTTTTTAGCTCGGCACACGTTAACGGCTATATCTTTTTGGTCACAGTGTTCGCCTACGACCATACCTTCATAGACTTTATCTCCAGGTTTGACAAACATAACCCCGCGGTCGCGTAAACCGTCAAGGGCATATGCCATCACATCGCCATTTGACATTGAAACAATAACGCCCACAGGCCTGTGTGGGATGGCACCCTTAAAATACTCGTATTCATGGAAATTATGATACATGATGGCTGTTCCCTGGGTGGAGCTGAGGAGCCTTAGTCTTAATCCGACTAGTCCGCGTGATGGAAGCTTGAACTCAAAATGAATTCGCCCATTGCTCTCACGCATATTCAACATTTCTCCCTTCCTTATTCCCAACAGTGAAATAACCGCGCCATCAAACTCTTTTGGTACATCAATTACCAGGAATTCAATAGGTTCCGCCTTTTTTCCATTAATTTCTTTGTAAATAACCTTTGGCTTTGAGACCTGAAGTTCGTAACCCTCTCTCCTCATACTCTCAATCAATACCGATAGATGCAATAAACCTCTGCCTGATACGTGAAATGAATCTCTCGATTTATCATCATGCACTTTCAACGAGACGTTTGAACGTAATTCCCTGTATAACCTTTCTCTTAGATTACGGCTTGTTACATATTTCCCATCCTGACCGGCAAAAGGGGAATCGTTTACTGAAAACATCATAGACAATGTTGGCTCGTCTATGGTAATGATGGGAAGCGGTTTTGGGTTACTAACATCTGCCAGAGTATCTCCAATCTCTATATTTTCTATTCCGGTAATTGCTACAATGTCGCCGGCAATACCCTCTTTTATGCTTTCTCGTTCCAGACCGGTAAAAACAAAGATTTCCGATATTTTCCCCTTAGCTTGTTCGCCATTTCTCTTGAGCCATGCTACATTGCTGCCGGCACGTATACACCCATTTACAACCTTTCCGATTCCTATTCTGCCGATGTAGTCGTTATAGTCCTGTGCCTGTATGAGCATCTGGAATGGTTCGTCAGGATTCGTCGTTGGTGGAGGAATATGTTCAATAATCGCATCCAGGAGTGGTGTTAAAACAGTGCTTTCCTCATCCATTTCACGCTTTGCGTATCCATCTCTGGCGCTTGCGTAAACAACCGGAAAATCTAATTGATCATCATCAGCATTTAAGTCTACAAACAGATCAAAGACTTCGTTCAGAACGTCGCTTGGCCTTGCTTCCGGCCTGTCAATCTTATTGATAACAACAATTGGTTTCAGGTGATAACCCAACGCCTTCTGTAACACATATCTCGTCTGTGGCATTGGGCCTTCATATGCATCTACCAGGAGCAGCACTCCTTCCGCCATCTTTAATGTACGTTCAACTTCACCCCCAAAGTCCGTATGACCGGGAGTGTCTATAATATTTAGCTTGATATCTTTGTATTGGATAGAGAAGTTTTTTGCGACAATGGTTATTCCGCGTTCTTTTTCCTGATCGTTAGAGTCCATTACACGCTCGGCAACTTTCTGATTTTCACGAAAAACACCGGTCTGCTTTAGCATTTGGTCTACTAACGTTGTTTTCCCATGATCCACATGGGCGATTATAGCTATATTTCTGATATTTTTTATCTGCACAATTGGTTTCCGTTCTTTGTTGGGATTAAGGCCTGGCCTTTACAACACGTTGATTAATTAAAGATAAAATTTCTAATAACTGTATTCTGTACGTAATTCCGTAGTTTATATATAATAATTAGAAAACTTAAATTCCTTATTATAATAATATTTTTTAAATATTACAGAAAAAAATGTTGACATGAAAAAAATATTGACAGCCTTATTCTATACGTCAAGATATAAACAGAGCTGATAACGCTACAACTTAAGATGGGAGGATTTGTGCTAAAGATATGTCAGGATGCGTGACCGGATTTTCTGCTTATATCATTTTTGCTAAGCTTGGTGATCTTTATTCTTTATAAGACATTTTGAATAAGAGAGGGGGGGGTGAACTCCGGAAGTCCTTCTATCGCAATGAGGGATATAGGATAGTTTATTTTCAAATCCGGCGTATTATTAAATTCTACTATTCTTTAAGTTTTATCATAAACCGTCCTTCTTCAGCATGCATCTCTTCAACTCCTTCTGAAAAAGTTTTCCAGAATCCTTCATCATGTCCAAACTCTTTAACTAAGTCAATATTTTTCAGCCCGCCCAGCCAGGAGTTCGGTATCGGTATACCCATTAAGCTTACACCCTTCAACATGACAATAGGATGTGAATTTTTAAATGCCAACTCCATGCCTGCCGTAACTTTAATTGTTTTTCCTCCAATAAATGGAAATTCCTGATCTGCCGGTATCAGCAACTTTACACTTAGGAGATTATCAGACAAATCTATGACTAATTTGTCTGATAAATTGGTATTTTTAGCCAACAAGGCATTCAATTCGCGTTCAGTAAAACTGATTATCCTATCAACGTCTTCAGAATATTTTTCCGGGATTAATTTAGTTTTTTTAGCATTTTTTGAAGTGTCTATATTTACTTTGAAAGATCCAAGGCCGTGAAATTTTTTTAGCTTTTGCTCAAGAGCACTTACTTCCTTTTGAGATAAGACAACCGGCTTAAATTTCTTTGGAAAAATATAACCATAAATAATCCAGATCGTTACACCAACTGATATTAAAACGGTAACAAGGACTATGCCAAGAATTGACAAGCGGTTCGTTTCCCTATCTTTTTCATTATTCATTTGTGTGATAAAACGGTCAGCTTTCTAATCTTTAAATTTAGACATAATTGATTCAGTGTAGCTTATCATATCATCAAATATGCTGTCGATACCATCTCGGAGTCCTTCCCAGACGCTTTCGTGTGCCTGCTCCAGCTCTTCATGTTTTTTCCTTGCAAGTTTCTGCTTGGTCTTCAGGCGTTCAATGTGGTCAACGCATTCCACCTTATCTTCGGGCGTAGCCTTATCAACCTGAGCCTCAAGCTTCTTAATTTTGTCATCCCATGCACTTAACTCTTCATCCAGTTTACGTAAATAGTCTTTTCTTGCACTCATAACAGTTCTCCTTTCATCGGTTTTTATAATTGGCCAACTTGAGATTAAATCGTAACATCCGGCTACAAAGCTGAATAGTAATTGGAAAAAAAGTTAAAGACAAGATAAAAATTTCAACAGTCTTGATATCGGCACGACCCATGAGTTCCTGGACGGTCCGAATATTAACCCCGCTTTCCAGCAAATGAGTTGTAAATGAGTGTCGAAACGTATGACAACTAACGCGAATACAGCACCTGTCGGACTTGATCCACAGGTTTTAAATCATGTACATGCCTGAATTTTCTCTTGTTTTCCATGATATTGTCTATTAGCATACTTACATGGAAAATTCTCCATCTATTCAGACTGTTGGGTGTACAAGTGACCACACGTGCGAACACCGTTCATGAGTAGGATTGATGATCCGTTTTATTATATGATACCGAGAGATAAGGAGGATTCTATGAAGGCATTCGCAATGTTGAAAATCGGACAAGTGGGCGTCGTTGAGAAGGATCGACCGACCTGTGGGCCTCTGGACGCGATCCTGCGTCCGACGAAGGGGCTGATCTGCACATCTGATGTGCATACCGTCCATGGTGCGGTTGGAGAACGGAAGAACCTCACGCTGGGACATGAAGTTGTTGGCGTGGTCGAGGAAGTTGGAGCGTTGGTCGCCAACTTCAAGCAGGGAGACCGGGTAGCGGTTGGTGCCATCACCCCTGACTGGGGTTCAGACGCTGCGCAGGGAGGCCATTCGTCGCAGTCTGGCGGGGCACTGGGAGGATGGAAGTTCGCCAATATCAAGGACGGCACCTTTGCCGAGTACGTGCATGTCAACGAAGCGGACGCCAACCTCGCGCTGATCCCCAATGGTGTGCCAGACGAGTCGGCTGTGTACGTGTGCGACATGATGAGCACTGGATTCATGGCCGCAGAGAACGCCAGAATCCCCATAGGTGGCACTGTTGCGGTCTTCGCGCAGGGACCTGTGGGCCTCATGTGTACTGCGGGGGCACGTCTGCGGGGTGCCGGTTTCGTGATCGCGGTTGAAAGTGTGCCTAAGCGCCAGGCGCTGGCCCGGCACTTCGGGGCCGATGAGGTGGTGGACTTTACGAAGGTGGATGTGGTAAAGCGGATTCTTGAGCTCACGAACGGCGAAGGCGTGGATGCTGCCATCGATGCGCTAGGCTCGTCCAAGGTGTTCCAACAGTGCGTCAAGGTGACTAAACCCGGCGGCATGATCTCGAACGCTGGCTACCATGGTGACGGCGAGTTTGTCGAGATTCCCCGCGTGGAGTGGGGTGTCGGAATGGCGGAGAAGGACATCGCGACGGGTCTCTGCCCGGGCGGACATCTACGGATCTCCCGTCTACTGAGGTTGCTGGAAACCGGGCGGATCGATCCCACTCCGATGACTACCCATACCTTTGGATTCGATGAGATCGAGAAGGCGTTCCGCATGATGGAGAAGAAAGAAGACGGTATGATCAAACCGATGATTGAGTTCGAAGCCTGAGAAGTCCTGTCAAGTGCGCCGCTCAACAGGAGCATGTAGCGGACGACACTTCGCACCGCCGCTGATGCAAAACGAAATTAGCGAAACTAGAGAACGAAATTAAGGTCACCTTGATTTGTGATTAGTGTTGTAAATCTGTATTTATTTTTATTCATAGTTTTTTGTACCATACGGTGCGCCTCACCTCAGCGTTATCATGAGAAAAGATTATAATAATATTTTTGACAGGTTTCATAGGATTTATAAAAAATACCAAACAAAATACAAAAATCCGGATTCTAATCAGATTTGTTGTATGTGGTCTACGAAAAATCCACCCGATGAGATACATGAGTGCTCTCAAATTTCAGATATAGAAAAAGAATTCAGAATATGTCTTAGTGAAGTTGATGTATATGGGTTATATGATATGAGGCTTGATGAAGCAACCGAATATATAATAAAAAAATTGGAAACAAGTAATGAAAAAAATGATAACAAATAAGTCGAATTGACGCCTCTATCACGTGTAGTTTGTACGCTTTTAGATTCGTTGTTTATTTTATTCTCATTCGTTATTTTCTACGCCAAACGGTACACCTCACTTCAGACGTTATATCAAAAGGAGTAAATAAAATATTGACAATGTCTACTTTTTGTCTTATATTTTTGTTGTGAAAATATTTAAATGGAATTCTGAAAAAAATGAAATTCTTGCTCTTAACAGAGGAATCACATTTGAAGAAATCGTGCAAAGAATACAATCAGGAGCAAAGGTAATTGAAACGGATCATCCTGATAAAAAGAAATACCCGAAACAAAAAATAATGATTGTTGACGTAGAAGGCTATGCTTACTTAGTTCCTTATGTGATTGAGGGAAATGAATATTTTCTTAAAACGATTATTCCAAGCAGAAAAGCGACAAAGAAATACTTAGGAGGCAAAAATGGTTAAAAAACGAAAAAAGATAATCCTCGATGATTATGAAAATGAAATTCTGGAAGCATACGAAAGTGGAATGATTATACCGTCACATTCAAGAACAGATTTCCAGGCTATTGCTAAAAATACAATGAAAAAAAACAGGAAAATTAATATAAGGATTTCAGAGAACGATCTTTCCGCATTGCAAAGAAGAGCAGCTCGCGAGGGGATTCCATATCAAACATTGATTGGTAGTATACTCCATAAATATGCAAGCGGATATATTAAAGAAACTGCTTAGTAACCTCTGGTATAACGAATAACAGGATCGAGTTACACCTCAGCGTTATGAGTAGAAAGATAAGGAGGCATGATGAATCAAATTAATATACAATATTACAAGACCAAGATTGGAGAGCTGATATTAGGTTCTTTTAATGGGAGATTATGCTTGCTTGATTATAGGTATAGGAGAATGAGGGCAACAGTTGATAATCGAATCAAAAAAGGCTTGGGGGCTGATTTTGTAGAAAAAAATGATGATGTATTATTAAAAGCAAGAGTACAACTTGATGAGTATCTTAATGGAGATAGAATAAGTTTTGATATCCCGGTATTAATGGTAGGGACTGATTTCCAGAAAAGTGTATGGGAAGCTTTGGTGAAAATCCCTTACGGTAAGACCGCGTCTTATTTAGATATAGCAAAATTCATTAATAAAGAAAAGGCTGTGAGAGCTGTTGCAGGTGCAAATGGAGCAAATTCAATTAGCTTGATTATTCCTTGTCATCGAATCATAGGAAGTAACGGAGAACTTGTTGGTTATGGCGGCGGAGTACCAGTAAAAAAACGATTATTGAAGCTTGAGCAAAACAACTCAGGTTTAAACGCCGGCCACCAATAACTATGCGATTTGGTATTTACCGAGGCTGCCGTTTTAAGTTTATATTGCAAGAGTAACGCACTGGTGGTGGTTGCTTATGCGTGTCGTTATAGCTTTTGGTACTGAGCAATGAAACAAACTTCCTTAATACTCATTGATCCACAAATAGGATTTTGCTCACCAACCGGTTCACTCGGAAAAGAATATGGTGTAGGCGAGATATGTGAGATAAGGCGAGTAATACCTAATATAAAAAAGGCTCTTAGTGAGAGTTCAAGACAACATGTAGTGAGTTCGTCGTATTCAGTGGCTCAGTTTACTAATGGCAATACAAATCACGGCCTTGCCAACTTGTGTGTTCCTGACATCAACTCGGATTGTGCAATAATCGATGAATTTTCTGAGGTCGAGTTTAATTCATACTCAATTAAGCACGAACAAAGCGCGCTTTCGTCTAGCGTATTTGTAAAAGAAATTGATAACGACATCAGACTGGGAATAGAGCGTTTTGTTGTGGCGGGCTTCTTACTAGAACACTGCGTAAAGAAAACCGCAGAAGATCTTAAAAAACACCTGATAAATACAAACACCAAAGTATTTTTCTGCAATGACTTATCAGCTTCCAGATTGGAGAAATACAAAAATGGTATTGTGGCCGACACAATAAAAAGCCTTAATAGCAACGGAGTTCAAACTGAGTCATGGCAGAGTATTCGGACATAACAATCACAGGCAGAGGGTTCACACCTTGATATTGTTTACCTCTCAATTAACTGTTTTTCACAGCTGTCCACTTGTTAAATAAGAGATATACATGCTCTCGCGCCATGCGGTATCCGATTTTGAATAAATCGCGTTTTAATGGATGAGCAAGGACTTTCGCAATATTTCGAAGAAATCTTAAGCGCCTAAATTTTTTGTAAAGAGCAATGATCTCTTGCCTGGAAAGTGTTTCCGATAGAAGGACTAAATCACTATCCGTTTTACGATACGCATTTACATCAAATACATTCCAATCTTTCATATCATTTTGTACGATTCCCCTCTCACAAGCATAGTTCCAAATAGGGGTGCCTGGATATGGCGTCAAAAGATATACATCAAAAAGATCCATGTTGCTGTTTTTAATAAAATTATACGTATCCATAATTTGTTCTTTGGTCTCCTGTGGCGCGCCTATTACAAAGGAAGCATTAACTGCAATGCCTTTATTCTTCAAGAGTTCAACCGCTTTATAATTGTGCTCTATTGATATCCCACCACCTTTTAAAAACTTTAGTATTTCATCATTTCCAGATTCTAGCCCCAAACCAACACTGACAATTCCCATTTCTACTAAAAGATCAACTGTTCGATCTTTAACTAAATTTGCTCGACAAGAACACGTATATTTAATTTTCCCCAATAGACCTTCATTGCGCAACAGTTCAATAATGTTTTTGATTCGTGGAATATTGGCAATAAATAAATCATCAAAAAAGCTAATCATCTCAACCTGATATTCATTATATAGGTACTTAATTTCTTCAACAACATATTCTGCAGAAAACCAACTAAGTTTGTCCCAAAAGAGTGTCGAAGCGCAGAAGTTACATTTATATGGACAGCCTCTCGATGTGAACATGTAGGTATGCTTTTCTATAGAAAGTAATTCTCTTTCAGGGAAAGGTAGAACATCTAGACTTGTTAGAGGAGCTCGTGGCGTTGTTTTTATCAAAATATCATTCTGCCAATATACAATTCCATCAATAGATTTCAGTTTGTTCATTGAAAAATCACCTTTGAAATAAGCACTGACAATTTCAGAAAAAGTAAAATCTCCTTCTCCCACCACTCCTGCCAATGCTTCTTTAGGCAATGTCTTAGGCAAAGTTGTGATGTGGATACCTCCCATAACATATGGAATATTCTGAGACTCACAAATGTCACCAATACCCATAGCAATATTAAAATTTTGGGATACAGCAGATATTCCCACTATATCCGGTTTGAAATCTAAAATATTGCTTTCATATTTGTCTTGAATTATTCTTATATTAAAATCAATTTCTGGAAGTTCATTTCTCAATGCTGCAGCCATATACCCGAATCCCAAATGTGGGTATCTGCCTTCGACTTCAACTAAAGAGTTAATTGCACAAACGAATAAAACATTGATTTTTGTTTTCATTTCAATTCTCCTCCTTTTGATTAGACAAAAAGGCAAATGAATAGAAGAAGGATATAATCTTAATGAGTATACTAGGCCAAAATCTTCTTAACATTAACACATCTTCCTCATGTCTTAAATTATTTTCAATACAAGCAGTAGTGGCCGATTGAGCATGAATTCGATGAGAAAACAACAACTTGTTATGATAGCAGAAGCTACCAGGTTTATCCGAAAGCAATCGCCATGCTTCCCAGTCCATATTAGAAGTAAACTGTTTTGAAAATTTAAAATTACCGATATTTGATTTGTTATAAACAACACCAGGGCAAGATATGGGATTACCAAAGGAAAGCAAAAGCCTCTTCTTCCATCTTGAACGTATTTTACCTTTACCAGCAAATAAAAATAAAATCATTTTTTTTGCCCTTAATATAGCAGATTCTTTTCGCGTTTTATTATTCACTTGCAACTCGTTATACCATGGAAAAATTATTAGGCAGTCTGTATATATTCTTCCAATTCTTAAGAGCTCTTCAGAATATATCGGGAAGTAAATATCGTCTTGATGCGCCAATGTTAAAAGTTTGGTTGCGCATGTACTATACGCAAAATTCCAATCCGAGGCAATCCCTTCACGAGAATTATTAATAAATAAGGGTATTGAGTACCTGGCAGCAATATTAGTTAAAAAACTTGAAGGTGTCGAAGTGGTTAATATGATATTGCTTTTTACGGTTTGCCTAACCAGAGATCGAATGCAATCCTCCAAATAAGGCGATTCCTTGTATGCAAGTACTACAAAAGTATGTAGATTCTCATCTTTCATAACGTACTATGAATTCATTATGAGCAAAAATATTTCCCACCCAGGAAAAATTAAATGGATAAAAACTCTGATCGCAAATTTCAAATTCACCAACCTTTAATAACTCAAACTTTTCAAAAAAACTTTTTGTAATCATTACCTTGTGAGTCGAATCACTCTTAAAGCCCTTTAAACCTGGAACAACGCAAAAGACTTTTTTTATCCCTAGTCGTTGGCACGACAATAAGATTTTCCTTACTACCAATTCAGGAGTATCAATATGTTCTAATACATGAAGCATGGTAAGATATTTAAATTGCCCCTTGCGTAATGACTTAAATTGGTACTGATCGACTTCCGGATCAAAGTGTATGACATTCAATCCTTTCTTTTTACAAAACTCAACTGCTTTTAAATTTACTTCCAGTCCAATTGAACTGTGTGGCAATGACTCCAGCAAATTCCCTGCTCCACACCCCAGGTCTATCGTTGATCCGTCAATATGTTTTAATATATTATCAAAATATTGCTTTCGGACCAGATTTCGTCCTACTCCACGATTTATTTGTTTTTTCAAATACTGATCAGAAAATAATTTGTTCATTATAGTTAATACCCTAAATATTTTTTGAAATCATTTTTCAGGATGGATGGTTGTAACCGATAAACTGGAAATTTTGCTTTAAACATCCTGAAGATATTAACATATTTTTTATTATACAATCGGGCCTTGTTTTTTATCAAATTCTCTAAATATTTGAATCTATCCCACTCAATAGTATCATTTTGCACTTTTGCATTTGACTTGTAATAATCATTAGGATTGGTAGAATTAAATTCCTCAAAAGACATCCTCGGCTTTACCAGCCCTTTCTCAACACCCTCATGAAACATCGCTGTGCCCGGAAACGGCTCGTAAACCCCAAGCAAAGCCATATCCGGCTTAATTTCCGTTATAAAGTTAAGAGTCTCAATAATATCTTTTTCTCTTTCTCCCGGTATCCCAATTAGAAAATAAGCCGTCCAGTGAATACCCACTTTACGGAATAAATTAGCAGCCTCTCTGCACTTTTTTAAAGTTGTAGTCTTTTCCATTTTCTTGAGCACATATTCAGATCCGGATTCAACCCCAACCTTAACAAAATTGCATCCAGCCTTTTTCATCAATTTCAAAAGTTCTTCGTTAATGAGATTAACTCGTGTATTACATTCCCAGCATATTTTCAGCTTTCTAGAAATTATCTGTGCACATAATTCTTTAACTCTGGTTTTGTTAACAGTGAATGAATCGTCCTTAAAGGTAAATTGTATCGTTCCGTATCTATTTTTAGTTGCAATTACTTCCTCTATTACCTGTTCCGTTGGTCGATATGAAATCTTCCGTGTATCTGTTGAACAGAAGGAGCAACTATATGGACAGCCCCGAGAAGTCATAATCATTCCCATATCTTCTGACAAATAAAGATGATCATTATAAAGAAGTGATCTATCCGGTATCGGCAATACACTTAAATCAATCATTTTTGATTCAATCGGATTATGGACATATTGCCCATCCCTTTTAAAGGTCAAACCGGAAATTCTATCCAGAGAGCAGTTATCGTTTTGAATTGAAGATACTAATTGAGGTAGAGTTAAGTCACACATCCCTCTTAAGATATAGTCAAAGTTTTCTACATTTTCGCAAACTTCATTATATTTTTCTTTTGTATGAGGTCCACCGTAAATAATTTTACACAGAGGTAAAACCTTTCTCACTACATCAGCGACGTAATAACTTGAAGCTATATAAGTAGTATAAATAGAAATCCCTACTACTTCCGGCTTGAATTCATCTAGAACTTTTTCCAGATCCAGCCATACCTGAGAGTTTGCATCTCTAAAAGATTTAAGATAATCAGGATAAAGTTTTGGGAGTAAAGAATAATCTGAGTACTGGGGATTCAAAACAAGATCACCATCATAGACAAGAACTTCATGTCCATGATTCTGTAATATAGTTCCTAACTGGACTAATGCAAAAGGGAAATATCTGTTAAAAAACCCCATGATTTTATAAAAGGGCGGGTTCACTAATAAAATCTTCATACCGTCATATTCCTATCTGTCCAAGATTAACAATTGCATCTTCATTATGTGGATCCAGTCTGAGGGTTTTTTGGAAATAGATTGATGCTTTTTCATTGTTGTTCCGTTTTGAATATATGAACCCCAGATTATTCAATACCGTCGGGTTTTTAGGGTTAAGCTTGATAATATTATTGAAGATCTCTTCTGCCTCTTCGAATTTATCCTGGTGACAATAAGCTTCACCAAGTTTAGCCAGTAAT
>JANLHC010000128.1 GCA_024654465.1 Candidatus Scalindua sp. | reverse complement strand
TTTTGTTAGCGTTCCTGATGGCAAAAAGTTAGCGGAGAAAACTTTTAATGGACGATTGGGCATAGTTGATGGTATTTCCATAATAGGGACTACCGGTATTGTCAGGCCAATGTCTCTGGATTCATTTAAGACCTCACTTTTGTGTGGGCTGGATGTTGCAAAAGCTGCAGGTCGCCAATCGGTTGTTCTGGTCCCAGGAAGTATGGGTGAAACAGGCTTTAAAATACATTTCGAAATAGAGGATGATCAGATAATTCAGATGAGTAATTTTGTTGGATTTATGTTAGACGAGACTCTTCGGCGCGGTTTTAAGAGTGTAATAATCGGAGGACACCCCGGTAAACTGGCAAAATTAATTCGTGGTGATTTTTATACCCACAGTTCAGATTCAAAACCGGCAAATGATATCTTGATAAACCTATTCAAGAAATCGAAGATTGATCTCGCTGTGATTTGTGAACTTGAAAATTCTCCTACTGTAGAAGGAATGGTGGAGATCATGAGAAAACATGAAAAATTACATATATTTAATCGTATTGCTGATGATGTTCAGACGTCGGCATACCGATATGTTTCATCTAAAATTGAAATAGGAACAATATTGTTTGATATGAAAAAAAATATTATTGGCACTTCAAAGGGTTTTAAGATTTGGCAAAAAAAATTGTAAACAAGGTTACTATTGTAGGCTGCGGCCCGGGTTCTAAAAAATATATAACCGGGTATGTAATGCAACAGATTATTAATGCTGAAGTCTTAATAGGCAGTAGAAGGCTTTTGTCGTTATTCCCCGATGCGGATGTAGATACATATGTACTGAACAACAACTACAAATTGCTTATTACGAGAATTGTATCATTAAGCAAAACCAAAAAGGTTGTTGTTCTCGTGAGTGGTGATCCGGGATTTTTCAGTTATGCAAAACTGATAGTTGATAAAATAGGTATTGAAAATTGCGAAGTTATTCCCGGTATCAGTTCTGTCCAGCTGGCATTTGCCAAAATAGGCAGAACCTGGAATGATGCCTGTTTCATGAGTCTACACGGACGATCAGGCAAGCTCGCATCGGTTGTAAAGAAGATTATGGAGAATGAAAAAGTTGCTGTCTTAACAGATAATTCTAATAATGTTAAGCTTATTGCCAGGAAATTGTTAGGCGCAGGTTTAAAAGACAGGAAGATATACGTTTGTGAAAATCTCTCTTTGGAAAATGAGCGAATTCGAGAATTTGATGTATCTTCAATACTGAAAGTACGGGTAAGTGACTTAAACGTAATTATATTTCTGGATGAAGACTAAAGTTGATATGAATAATGAAACAGGGGAGTTCTATGGCATTGGGGTCGGTCCGGGAGATAGCGAACTAGTTACGGTAAAAGCAGTTCGTATTATAAAGTCTGTGGATTGTATTTTTGCACCACGAGCAGATTCAAAGGCGTCCAGCCTCGCATTGGACATCGTCAAGGATATTTGCGTTGGTAAAAGAGTTATTGAGCAGGTCTATCCCATGGTCAGGGATAAGACGAAACTTGAGGCTGCCTGGCTCGCATCTGCAAAAGAGATAGAGCGTGAAATCACTGCCGGTAACAGCGTAGCTTATCTTACTATTGGTGATCCGTTAACATTTAGTACATATTGTTATCTTTTACAGCAACTTTCTAAAATAATCCCCGTTCAAAATATTCATACAATCCCCGGAATCACATCATACAATGCTGCGGCCAGTCTGGCCAACTTTTCATTGATTGAGCAGAACGAAAAATTAGCTATAGTTCCGGTATCCAGTGACATCGAAGAGTTACGGTCAATACTTAACAGCTTTGATACGGTAATTCTGATGAAAGTGGCAAAGAAACTGGATGAGGTAATCGAGCTCTTGGAAGATTTGGAACTTATAGATAATGCACTTTTCGCTTCGTATATTGGATTTAAAAATGAGCTCATTACACGAGATCTTCTCTCACTAAAAGGAGAAGGTAAGGGCTATTTGTCTGTAATCATTGTCAGAAAACCAACAAATAAATGACGTATCTATCTAAAGAATATTTTCTGTGCCTATTTCGTGAGATCACTTTGAATATATATGCAATCATTTAATTTTAAATAGCTATTAGCAAACAATTTATTGTATATTACGCAAAATAAAGTTGTAACAACCTTTACGGAGACAAATATGGAGAAATTAGAGAAGTTTAAGAATCTGGGATTATCTGATAATACTTTAAAGGCACTGAAGACGAAGGGTTTTGAGGAACCCACTCCTATTCAGGAAAAAGCTATTCCTATTCTGCTTAAGGGAAAGTGTGACTTGATTGGTCAGGCACAAACCGGTACAGGAAAAACCGCAGCATTTGGGCTTCCCATTATTGAACAGATAAAAGAAAAAACAAAACATATCCAGGTCCTTATTCTTGCGCCAACCAGGGAATTGGCAATTCAAATTTCAGAAGAATTAAACTCTTTAAAGGGGGATAAGAAATTACATATAGTACCAATATATGGGGGACAATCTATAGAATTGCAGTTGAGAAGCTTGAGGAAAAGTGTTGATATTGTAGTGGGAACTCCAGGGCGTATAATAGATCATATTAAAAGAAAGAGTATGAATCTAAAGGAAATATCACATCTAGTACTGGATGAAGCGGATGAAATGTTGAACATGGGTTTCCTTGAAGACGTAGAAATAATTATGAAATCTACAAATCAAGAAAAAAGGACTATGCTCTTTTCCGCTACAATGCCTAATGAAATATTGCGTATAGCCAAAAAGTATATGAAGGATTATGAAATTGTAGCAATTAAAAAGGAACAGTTAACTGCTAACCTGACAGACCAGATATATTTTGAAGTATCCACTGCTGATAAATTTGATGCGTTATGCCGGATTATAGATATCGAGCACAATTTCTATGGCTTGATATTTTGCAGGACTAAGATTGATGTTGATAAAATAGGCAAGCGTCTTATTGATAGGGGGTATGATGCGGATTCACTGCATGGCGATATATCGCAATCTCAGAGAGAGTCAATCCTGAATAAATTTAAAGGGAAAAGGACCAATATCCTTGTCGCCACAGACGTTGCCGCAAGAGGCATTGATATCATGGATCTGACACACGTAATTAATTTTGCCTTACCCCAGGACCCAGAATATTACGTCCACAGAATCGGAAGGACCGGAAGGGCAGGTAAAGAAGGCACCGCCATTACATTTGTCACACCGGAAGAATACAGGAAACTTTTATTTATACAAAAAATAACTAAATCAAAGATTAGAAAAGAAAAAATACCTAAAGTACAAGATATCATAGATTCAAAGAAAAACCGGATTAGGTCACAGCTTGATGATATTATTAAAAACGAGAACTATAGCGAGTACATTACTATGGCTCAGGGTCTTCTGGCTGAACAGAAACCTGAACATATTATAGCGGCTCTTCTAAAGCAGTCATATAAGGATGTATTGAGCGAGAAAAGTTACAGTGAGATCAAAGAAATATCTGTTGATAAAGCCGGAACGGCGAGACTGTTTGTTGCACTTGGTAAATCTGACTCGATAACACGCAGTAAAATAATAAAATTGATAAAACAGAAAGCCAATATAGCAGAAAGCAAAATAGACGACGTCAAAATATTTGACGACTTTTCCTTTATAACCGTTCCTTTTGAAGATGCGGAAATAATATTACACGTTTTCAAGAAAGAAGGCAAAGGAAAGAGACCGATTGTAGTGCGAGCTAAAAAGAAGAAATCAAGAAAATAACGTTCCGTATTCTTTGCAGAATAATAGGGAGGGGAGTATTAGATAGAATGGTAAAAAATAAAATGCCATTAGTGATGCTTAAAACCTTGCTTTTCCTGGCTCTTTTTCTGCCTCTGTTTTCCTCTTATATTTCAGCGCAGACGAGGTCTCCCGGAGAGCTTTTCCCTCCTGACAAAATATTCCTGCTTGAGGAACCCAGAGATTGGCAGGACACAGAAGAAATTATGGCCAGACTGCACCTTGGAGCTGGTGACATAGTTGCTGATATAGGAGCTGGTTCCGGTTATTTTACTATGCCATTAGCGTCGAGGGTAGGGGATAAAGGCCTGGTTTTTGCCGAAGACATTCAAATAGAAATGATTAACTACATCTCCAAAAAAGTGGAAGCGTTGGAGCTGAAGAATGTCAGAGTTATCTTTGGAAAACCGGAAGACCCTTCACTTCTGGATAATTTCTTTAATCTCGTCTTCCTCGCAAATACATATCACGAGTTGGAAACTCCCTTCCTGATGTTAGAAAATATAAAGAAGGATCTGCGATATTCCGGCAGACTGGCCATCATTGATTGGGATCCGGCAAAGCAATCTCCCTTTGGCCCTCCGATAGAAGAAAAAGTCCCGGAAAATACCGTAATAAATGAGTTAGAGAGAGCAGGGTTTGAATTAATAGAGAAACACAATTTTATGTCATATCATTATTTTTTAGTATTCAGAAAAAAGAGTTACTAACAGAGTTATCCCGGATATTAATTACATTCTGATTTCAATTAACTATAAATTCACTTATAGATAAAAAGGGGTATATCATGAAAATTAAATTGCTTATATTGTTTTTTGTAATAGCGTTGTTTTCTTCCATTGTAAATGCAGAGAACGGCGAGGTGCCTAAGAGTACCGTTGATGATCAGATAGGTGTGGAAGTTACCGTATACAATAACAACATTGGGCTCATCAAAGATACTCGCAAGGTAATACTTCATTCCGGTGAAGGTGAGTTAAGGTTCATGGGTGTCGCGTCCCAGATAATGCCTGTTACCGTCCATGTAAAATCATTGAACTATCCGAAGGATTTTTCTATTGTTGAACAGAATTATGAATATGACTTGATAAATGCGGAGAAACTCCTGGACAAGTATGTTGGCAAAAAAATTAAGATTATTGTCTGGAACGAATATCAAGACAGAAAGGAAACGGTAGATGCAGTCTTACTGAGCAATAATAACGGCCAAATTTATAAAATAAATAATGAAATCTTCATCGATCATCCCGGTATAAAAGTACTACCGGAAATACCTGAAGATCTCATTGCAAAGCCAACTCTGATATGGCTTTATGATAACAAGGCCATCAAAGAACATAATCTTGAAGTCTCTTATCTCACTAACAACATAAGCTGGAAAGCTGACTATGTGGTAGTATTAAATAAAGAAGATACATCCGCTAATATATCCGGATGGGTTACA
>JANLHC010000126.1 GCA_024654465.1 Candidatus Scalindua sp. | reverse complement strand
GTATTAGTTGGTCCGGTTATCAGCAGGTCGTTTAAATTATTAAAGAAAACATAAGAGTTATTGTCGCATAGATAGTCCGAGGCATTCATACCTTTATCTATAGCACGCTCCACCGTTTCTCCATCACAAATCGCACCTGCCGCATCTGTAGGGCCATCGCTACCGTCAGTGCCTCCACTCAAGATCACTACCGATTCCAGACCTGCAATGTCTATAGATGACGCAAGACAAAATTCCTGATTTCTCCCACCCTTTCCCTTTCCATGAATCGCTACGGTAGTTTCTCCTCCTGAAACCACACAAGCAGGGGCTGAAACAGGGTTTCCTGATTGTAAAATCTCTTTTGCGATGGCTGCATGTACCCTTGCCACATCTTTCGTTTCTCCTTCAATAAAAGAAGAAAGAACCATTGTATGGTAACCAATTTCTCTGGCTTTTTCAGCTCCTGCCATCACCGCCTGCATATTACTGCCTACGATAACATTTTGTGTTTTAGAAAAAATACTTTCTCCCGCTTTTGGAGTTTCAGGTATGTTTCCCTTTATTCCTTTTCCGAAGTGATTCCTAACGGTATCCGGAATTTTATTCCAAATTTTATAACGCTTCAATATCTTTTGTACATCATTAAACGTTGAGCTGTCCGGAACAGTGGGTCCTGATGCAATAACATCCAGATAGTTGCCTATAACGTCTGAAAGAATGAGTGTGATTAATGTTGCGGGATAGGCAAAACGGGCAAGTTGTCCTCCCTTGAACCTGGACATGTGTTTACGCACAGCATTTATTTCGTTTATGTCGGCGCCGCAGGCTAACAGTTTCTTCGTAACCTCTCGTTTTTCACCTAAAGAGATGCCTTGTACAGGCAGAGGAAGAAGCGCGGAACCACCACCGGAAATGAGACAGATAAGCAGATCTCTTTCTCCTGCGTTTTTTGCGAGCCTGACGATCTCCTCCGCACCCTCACGGCCCGCATCATCAGGTACGGGATGGGCTGCCTCATGTATCTTGATTTTTTCTAATTTTGCCGTATAACCATATTTAACGTTAACAAAACCTTCTGTGATGCGGTCATCAAGTATTTCTTCTATTGCGGTGGCCATAGAGGCCCCGGCTTTGCCACCGCCGACAACATATATTTTATCAAATTGATCAAGGTCATATTTTCTCTTATCTACAATTAAGGTATTGTTCTTTCGCTTAACATAACTTTCTACTGATACTTTGGGATCCACAGCTTTCAAACCTGTTTTGAAAATAGTACCGGCATCCTGCCTGAGTTTTAATATCGTCATGGTAAACTTCTTATTTTTTGGTTTGTAACTGCTAGTTTTATGCCTTCACCGGATTCTCAGCCACCAATAGATCTTTCAAGGGGGGGATCAGGTGATCTTTTTCTAATTGAAGCAGCTGATCATCAAAACTGACCCTGCCGTCCGGGTGCCGGATTATCCTTCGTCTGCTGGTGTGACTCTTATCGTAACGTTGCAAGAAATCATGAGGTTTGATTTCTCCGTATAACAGACGAAAAAGATCTAACGAAGAGAGAATAGTGTCCCGCATTCGATTCACATTCATATCCTGTTGTGACTGATGGATATGGGGGGTTGAATTAATATTAATAATCTTGTAATCCTGAAACTGCCTATCAAGGAGCACTTGTACCAGAAGTGAGATCTCTATTGCATATCCCCGGCCAATTAACATGTGCTGCCAGTTATAGAGAGACATCCCCTGATCTCCATGGAGCATATACGTAAACTCGCTGAGCCAGAGATGAAGGGCCTCTTCCGAATAGCGGAGAAAAAGAGTGGTCAGCAAACTTGTCACCCTGCCCCCTAATCTTACTTTCCTCTTTAATAACTCCCTGATCATGTTACAACTTCTTTGCGTTCTTTTTTCAAACACAGAAAGGACGGAGGAAAAATTATCCGGTGTCATGATCGCTTCAGCTGGCACTTTCTCCAATTGTCTGATAGCAGTTTTCATCTGACCTAATTCCTTAATCATTCTTTCGACTGTGCTCTTTTTTTCTTCACGTTCAAAACGTTCTCCGAGTTCCCTTATCTCTCTTTTGAGAAGTTCAATCAGAAAATCTCTATAGCTCATTACAGGTTTTTCTCCATAGATAATCTCGCGTGTAACCTGACGTGAAAATTGCAGGCGGGAGCTTCCATTTTTTACAAACCCCACTTTTTGGCAATTCTCAATCAGTTGTTGAAAACTTTTTTCTTTTGCTATCTGGGGTGAAACAAAACTGAAAACCCATGATATTATCATCATAAGATATGTCAGTGAATCCTGCATGACGTAATCGTCATCCACAAAAACTACGAACGTTTTTCTTGTGCTCCATTTATGTTTTTTTACCTCGCCCTGAATCATCTTAAGCGATTTAACGCAGTTTGCCGCCTTTCCGGGTTCATTGTCAGCAACGATAATATTCCCCTCTTTGTCCTCCAGTTGTATCTGATCATTTAAAAAAACACTTACACCTTTCTCTCTTAATTTCTTGCAAAGTGATGTCTCCCGGTTGCCCTGAAAGCCGAGGAAGAATCTGAGATCCCACTTCTCCCGATATGGTTCAAGTGAGTCAAATACATTTAGACCGGTATACAGGGCGGCATTTCCGCGTCCATGATAACTCAGCATTCCAAAATAAATTTTCAGATCCTCCTGCTGAATAGTGTCTGTAACCAGTTGAATGATGTCGGGCTCTATTGCAAAGGGTTTCTTTGCCGCCCTTGTCGTCAGGAAGTCTTGTGGCTGGAGATAAGTCACACGGTCACCCCTATCCAACCATTCTTTTTTCTTCCTTTCACTCATCTTCTGCAATGATATGTTGTCAGGTATAAGAATGCCGAACCTTCCTTCTAACAGTTTTTTTAATTTATCTTTTTCTGCCTTTTTCATAACAATTTTTTATCAATGGTAATCGAATCTTTATAATTTTAAAGCTGTTGAAATTTTACAGCTTTTAACTTAAA
>JANLHC010000123.1 GCA_024654465.1 Candidatus Scalindua sp. | reverse complement strand
TAAAACAGATGAAGACACAGCGGATAAAGTGGTTACGTTAATCCAATGGCTTAAGGATAACGACAGAAGTGTCCGGCAGATGGCGGCAGAGCAGCTGGGTGATAGAAAAGAGGTTCGCGCAGTTGAACCACTGATTACCGCATTAAAGGACAATGACAGAACCGTCCGGTGGAGCGCAGCAGAGGCGCTGGGGGGGATAAAGGATGTCCGCGCAGTTCAACCCCTGATTGACGCATTGAAGGACAATGACAAAAGTGTACGGTGGAGTGCTGCAGGGGCGCTGGGAGAGACAGGCTCACCGGCAGTTGAATCCCTGATTGCCGCGCTGAAGGAGAGTGACAGCAGAGTCCGGCAGTATGCAGCCGCAGCGCTGGGGAAAATAAAGGATGTCCGCGCTGTCGAACCATTGATTATTACCTTGAAGGATGTCGATATCAGCACCCGGGACACTGCGGCAAGGGCGCTTGGGAAGACAAAGGATGCACGCGCTGTTGAGCCTTTGATTGCTGCACTGAAAGACGATGACAGCGGTGTCCGGCGGGATGCGGCAGTTGCGCTGGGGGAGATAAGGGATGCACGCGCTGTTCAACCCCTGATTGATACACTGAAGGATAATAACAGTACTGTCCAGTGGTGTGCGGCAGAGGCATTGGGAAAGATAAAGGATGCCCGTGCGGTTGAACACTTGATTGATACACTGAAAGATAATGACAAAGGCGTCTGGAGGAAGGCAGAAGAGGCACTGGAAGAAATAGAAGGAAAATGAAATATTCACTCATAATTTTTGCCGTAATCATCGGGATATCCATAGCCACTGCTTCCTGCAAGAAATCTGAGGAGGTAAAGATTGAAATGGTTGAGGCTGAGGTACTTGCACCAGAGCAGGGGAGTCTGGCAGGGGCCATGAAGAAGGCATCCAGGACGATGAGAAGACTGGCAAGGACGGTGAAAAACAGTGACTGGGTCCAAATGGCTATGTGGTCAGAAGAGCTCAAAGAAAATATAGGTTTTAATTGTGTTGAATTATATATGATTGAGAATAATGATGTTTCAAATGAATTTATGGTATTAAGCAGCAAATTTAACAGCGCCTTAAATAAATTAATTTTGTACAGCAAAGAACAAGACACCGATAAAGCCAATCTGGAATTTGATAATCTGATAAAGTCGTGTGACGCATGCCATGAAAGTTTTAATAAAGACGCAAAAACAAAATTAGACTTTACAGATCAAGGGCAGGAGTAGATGGCAATCGATATTATAAACCAGAGTGATGCACAAGCGCCCTACACAGTTACGTGCTACTCTTTTATGACCATTTGCTGTGCCACGTCGATCCATTCAAATCAATAATTTGTTTTTGTTTATCAGCGGATTCTGTCTTTCCAACTTCAGTTCCGGAGATTTCCGGTTTTGTCTTTCCCTGAGTACTGAACTGCATCTCAAATAGTTTTTTATACAACCCTCCATTCGCAAGAAGTTCATGGTGGCGTCCTGTTTCAACGATTTTCCCATTATCAAGCACCACGATTAAATCCGCATGCAATATAGTTGACAGCCGATGCGCGATAACGAATGTGGTACGGTCCTTCACCAGACTGTAGATGGCGTTCTGAATGAGTTGTTCCGTCTCTGTATCCACAGAAGAGGTTGCTTCATCCAGGATGAGGATGCGTGGATTGGCAAGGATGGCACGGGCAATAGCAATGCGTTGTTTCTGACCCCCGGAAAGTTTTACACCGCGTTCTCCTATTATAGAGTCATATCCATTCGGTAACGCGGCAATAAAACCGTGCGCATTTGCAGCAATGGCGGCGTTTTTAACTTCTTCATCAGGCGCATCAGATCGAGCATAAGCAATGTTTGACTTAATTGTATCGTTGAAAAGAAAAGGGTCCTGGAGCACCATTGCCATCTGCGTACGCAGAGAATGGAGTTTTATATGTTTGATATCATGACCGTCAATGCAGATGCCCCCCTTTTCCGGGTCGTAAAATCTGGGGATCAGTTTTGTGAGGGTAGTCTTACCACTACCACTGAGACCAACCAGCGCAATCATCTGGCCCGGTCGAGCCGTTATGTTGATATCGGAGAGAACTTCAACACCCGGGTTATACATGAAGCTAACATGCCTGAATTCCACGAGTCCATGTATCGGTGGTAAATCAACGGCGTCAGTGCTATCTTTTAAATCACTTGGTGTGTCAAGTATCTCAAAGATTCGTTCGGTTGAAACAATGGCGCGTTGTACCTGATTGTAAAAACGGGTTAAACCTGTAATGGGGCCGTACATCATCTGGAGATAAGGAAAGAATATCACAAATGTACCAACGGAAAGTTGTCCCTGCAAGACCTTATATCCGCCCAAGCAGATAACAACTACCGCCCCCATTTCAGTCATAAAGTCGATAACCGGTCGTAATGTAGAAGCCAGTCGTAATATCCGGATGTTCAGGTTGTAGCTTTCGTAGTTCTTCTCCTGAAAACGTTCCAATTCTTCAGCTTCTTTTGCAAACCCGGAAATAACCTTAATACCTGAGATATTATCTTGAATCAGGGAATTAAGCTCACCCGTATTGTCCCTCAAAGAGCGAAAGGCCCCTCTGATCCTTTTACCAAAGCTATAAGTACAAAAGGAGATACATGGGCAGACTATCAGAGCAATAACGGAAAGCTGCCAGTCGAGCCTTACGCAAAAATAGATTATCCAGCCAAATTTGAACATGTCGGTGATAAAGGTAATAATCGGGCCAACAATTGCCTGTTCGAGTGAGTTGACGTCATTCATGAGACGGCTCATAATATTGCCGGTTTTATTATTTTCAAAATAAGCGAGAGGGAGTCGTTGAATGTGGCCATAAAGTTGATTTCGCAAATCATAAGTAAGCCTTTGACCTAATCCTGCGGAAATGAAACCATGGACCAGCATAATACTACCGCTTACGGCATTCATAATTATAAAACTCACGGCAAGAAAGAGCAGCGTAACCATGGTGGCGTTATAACTATTAAACCAATGGGTATGGACATACTGTGAGGCTGTTAATAAAGGTCTCGAAAGCGGAATAGCACTCTTTAGCTCGTAAGCATGCGTTTTGTCCGGCGCTGCTGCATTATGCCGGTCAGTCTGGGTATTTTTCAAATATTTATCGGCTATCTTGATTTCATCCACTGCAATACCTAATATCTGTATTGGCAAAACGGCTATATATGTGCTGAGTGCTGCGAGTATGAGAATGATTACAGACTTATGCCAGTACGGTTTTAAATAACCCAGCAATCTGAAATACGTTTTTTTCGAAGGGATGCTTTTTTCCATACGTAATAATATATATGTGTAGAATACTTGTGAAGGGTGTTATTACTTTTGGGTGCCAATCTCAAGCACTTTGTGTTATCTGCGGTTGCGGGTAGTTTCCTTCAAATGGTTATTATCCCTCTTTTCGCCGCACAAGAATCATGTATGGCATACCCCGGTAATCTCCTCCTCGGTCAGGTAGCACGCAGGGTCTGCCCCGAATGGATCACCGCACATTTCCTCTGCCCTGGCCCCGCATCCCCTGCAAAGGTGATTATGCATGCACCTCCCGCATTTGCCCTTGAGATATCGAGTTTTATCCTTCATCATTGTGAGGATTTCGTTCTCCTCGTCAAAACAGATATCGCT
>JANLHC010000120.1 GCA_024654465.1 Candidatus Scalindua sp. | reverse complement strand
ATGTTTACCTGCCTTTTCTTTGCCATACGTTTGATCATACCTTATTTTATTATCATTGGACTGGGAGGCAGCGTAAATGTGGTTGAAGTGATGTATATTCAACTCTTTATAATTCTTATTAGTTACTTCAGTCCTACACCCGGAGCTTCCGGAATGGCAGAAGTAAGCTCTCTCGTGTTGATGGCATCCCTTGTCGCTACTCCATTAGCGGCTATATATACGTTTTTGTGGCGGCTTTGTACGCTTTATGTTAACGTTACTATTGGCGGGTTATTGCTCTATCGAGAGCTGAAAAATTCAGAGTAAATATTGAAGACCGTCAACTCCAATCTCTGTAAGAAATGCAAATAGCTATTCTATCTCTTTTGGATCGGTATCCTTGAGTATAAGGGCTTTATCTACCAAGCATGTATCTCCTGTTAAGTATATCCATTTCTTTTATTGAAAAATCAAAATATTCCCTTAAGCTTAATGATTCATAATCGTGTCTAAAAAGGGGGGCTTTATCCACGACAATCACCTTGTTTTCTATAATCCTTGCAACTAGCGGAAGTGATGCGGTATTCAATATTACCAGGTCAATTTCATCCGTTTCCGGAATTTCTATTAGTTTACCCAGTAAATCTATTTTCACCTGTAATAAATCTGAGTTTTCTGAAATATATACAGCGATATCTATGTCGCTCACAAGAGACCGTGTGTTCCTTGAATACCCGCCAAATAAATATGCAAAGATTACGCGTGGATGTTCATTCAGATATACCTTTGCTTTGGGAAGCAGATCATGAATGTTTTCCAGTAATTTCTTGAATTTTATCATCGTATTATTTTTATAATTCAATTTTTATAGATTACATAAATGAACATAAAACACATCAGCTGAAATTCCATTTTGCCATTTCGTATATATCTTTCAGACTCTTTCCCGTTTCCAGGACTACTGTAGGTTCGAATCCGCAGTGCACCATACAATTCTTGCAGCGAGGATCTTTGCCAGTACCGTATTTATCCCAATCGGTGCTATCCATCAATTCTTTGAATGTCTTATAATATGCATCGGTGATCAGATAGCAGGGGCCCTTCCATCCAAGGTAGTTTTTCGTGGGGTTGCCCCACGGAGTGCACTTGAGGTCCCTTTTACCCATTAGGAACTTCATATATATGGGAGTGTTCATCGTCTTATATTTTTTTGACAGTTCATAGATAAAGCTGAATTTTTTGTGAAATTCTTCCTTCTGAATGAAAACGTCGTTTGAGTTATCCTCAAAACTGAATCCCGGCGAGACAAGAAGGCCATCAATTCCGATCTCTGTCAGATATGCAAATAACTCTTCTATCTCTTTTGGATCGGTATCCTTGAAAATAGTTGTATTGGTACATACGGTAAAGCCAGACTGCTTGGCCTTCCTGATAGAATCTGTTGCTTTCTTGAATATACCTTTTGCTCCAACAATCCTGTCGTGAGTTTCAGCCATTCCGTCCAGGTGTACGTTCAGGTTTAAGTAAGGACTTGGTTTAAACTTATCTAAGGAATCGCCCAGGGTAATTCCGTTTGTGCAGAGGTAAATATGTCGTTTTTTTGCAATTAATCCGTTTACTATCTTATCCAGATCCGGATGAAGGAAAGGCTCTCCTCCGGTGACTGATACCACAGGTGCTCCACATTCTTCAGCGGCGTGCATGCATTCGCTCACACTCATTTTCCTATTCATTGTTTCCTTAAATTCCTGAATCCTGCCGCAGCCTTCGCATGTAAGGTTGCAGTTGTGTGTGATCTCCAGCATCAGTACAAGGGGAAACCGCTTAACAGAGGAAATTTTATTTTTTAATAAATATTTACTAATAGAATATGTTTGCTTGAGTGAACTTCTCATTATTTTATACCTTTTGCCATGTAATAGTTGATGGATTTCCGATTATACATTATTTGTCTTGCTTGCGGAAGAATGAATATTCAGACTGTCAAGCAGACCTTTATCGAAGTACATTATCATCATTCGTAACGGTCTGGACGACAAGAATATTTAATAAATAAATTGACATAAATATCGAGATTTGATAGGTTTACAGGTTTGTAAAATTTTGCTATGTGGGCATTAATATATGATTAGTCGTATTGTCTCTTTGCTACTGGTAAAATTAATCAGGTCTTCCAAGTATTATATATTTGATATTTAATGTCAAGAGCAAAAGATGATAGCTGTTTTGTGTGCGATACGACAGGAAATAAGCCCGTTAGTTGCCTGTATGAACGTTTCTAAGAAGTATAGCATAGATGAGGTACTGTTCTATCAGGGAGACCTGAATGGTCGGCCTCTTACGCTTGTTCAAAGTGGTATTGGCAGAGAAAATGCAATTAAAGCGGCCAGCTGTTTATTAGAGTCAACGAGTGTTGATTTGTTGATTTCAGCGGGTGTTGCAGGGGGCATAAGACACGGTCTTAAAGTTGGAGATCTGGTCGTGGCAGAACGAGTCGGTTATACCAGACAGGATGATTTCGACGGAGAAGAATTACAACTTGAATCTGAATTTGTCTGTAAAGAAGAGATCGTTAGATTAGCGAGACAATATAGTAATGATCCGGAGTCAAAGTTACATTTTGGTAATTTATTGACGGTGGACAAGGTTATAAGCCGGGCAAGTACAAAGAGAAGAATTGGAGAGCAAAATTCTTTTTTGGCTGTTGAAATGGAAAGCGCGGCTGTTGCGAAAGTTGCTTGTGAGAAGGGAGTCGGTTTTGCGGCAATACGCTCAATATCAGATGATATTGATGATGATCTTCATCTTGACTATGACAATCTAATATCTGATGAGGGTAAGGTTAAGGTAACGAGTATCGCATTGAGTGTTTTGAAAAACCCGCAAAAACTGGCACTTTTAAGTCGCCTTAACAAGCAGACAAAGACTGCAGCGAGGAGCCTGGCGTACTTCATGACTAAATTGGTTCCATTAATAGACACTAATTTCACAAATTTCCCCGGACAAAAGACGCCGTGGACATAACACTAATTAATTATTGGGAGGACGGCATGCCAGATAAAAAAATTGGAATTGTAATGGGCAGTGATTCTGATTTGAGTACTATGCAGGAAACACTTGATGTTCTTGATGAATTCGGGATAAAGTATGATGTCGACGTGGTTTCCTGTCACAGATCGCCACAGCGTGCGCATAAGTATGCGATGACGGCAGAGAAGAAGGGTTACAAGGTAATAATAGGTGGTGCGGGAGGTGCCGCACATCTTGCAGGTGTAATCGCATCGATGACTCCTGTGCCTGTTATAGGAGTGCCCATGCTGACGCAGGATCTTGGTGGGCTGGATTCCCTTTATTCTATCGTACAAATGCCGAGTGGCGTTCCGGTTGCTGCTGTTGGTATAGGAAAGGCCGGCGCAAAAAACGCAGCTATCCTGGCTGTCCAGATTTTGAGTACTGCGGACAAAGCTCTTAAAAAGAAGATTATTGAATATAAAAAGAAGCAGGCTGAAAAGGTTATTCAAAAAGATAAAAAAGTTAAAAAATTACTGAAAAAATCAAAACAGTAAATAAATACTTAAAGGAGGTTTTTGTGCCGGTACCAACTATAGAATGGATAGGCGGAGTAGACGGAAAGATAAAAATTATAGACCAGACACTCTTGCCAAATGAGTTAAAATACGTCTACTGTGATGATAGAAAGAGTGTATACCATGCGATAAAGACACTCATGGTCAGAGGTGCTCCTGCTATCGGGATCGCTGGAGCAATGGGAACTGTAGTAGGGATTAAGGATAATAAATCAGAGGATTTTGACTCTTTTTTCAAAGAGTTGAAGGAGGTTATTACATATCTGGGTTCTTCCAGACCGACAGCCGTTAATCTATTCTGGGGTCTGAAGCGCATGGAAGATACTGCTCTGAAGAATAGTCAGAAACCGGTATCAGAGATTAAAAAAATTCTTCTCAATGAAGCGAAGACAATTCTCGAAGAAGATAAAGTCATATGCCGCAAGATAGGTGAAAACGGTGAAGCTTTTTTAGAAGATGGTAGTTGTGTAATAACTCATTGTAATGCCGGGGGATTAGCTACGGGCGATTTTGGAACAGCTCTGGCAGTAATGTTTGCGGCAGCGGATAAAGGAAAAAAAATCAGTGTGTATGCTGATGAAACTCGTCCATTGCTACAGGGATCCAGGCTAACAGCCTGGGAGCTGAAAAATGCCGGTATTGATGTAACGTTAATTTGTGATAACATGGCAGCTCATACTATGAAAAGCAAAAAGATTGACTGTGTGATTGTAGGTGCTGACAGAATTGCCGCAAATGGTGATGCCGCGAATAAAATAGGTACGTACGGCCTCTCTATTATTGCAAAGGAACATAATGTACCATTCTACGTTGCTGCGCCAGCTTCTACTTTTGATCTGAGTATCGCTTCCGGTGATGAAATACCAATAGAAGAAAGACACTCGGATGAAGTAACCAAAATTTCCGGCCATAAGATTGCCCCGGATAACATAAAGGTGTTTAATCCAGCCTTTGACGTTACACCGGCATCAAATATAAAAGCTATTATTACTGAGAGAGGTGTAATTACTGACCCGAACATGGAAAAAATTAAAAACGTTATTGGAAACGAAACTTAAGGAGGGAGTCATGACAACTATGAATAAATATTTCAACCTGATTGCGATAGTGTGCCTGGCAGTATTAATCTTTTCAGGATGCACGACACATAGGACTACGACTAAGTTTATGGCAACTCCTATGGAGAGTGTAAATGAAGATCTTTCGATAAATCCGGAAAAACTTACCACTGAGCTTAATGATGAGTTGATGATTCAGGATGAAAAGAGAAGAAATATGCTGCTGGATAAAGCAAAGGCAGAAGCAGAAAAGGGTAAAAAGCCTGACACGCAAAAGACTGAAGAAGTGAAGTAGGGATAATTTGAACTAGTAAAACTACCTATCACGGACTAAGTGAGAGGGAAGGCGCAAACAAAAAAATTGAATCCTCAGATGGTCACTCCTGTTTCCTAATTCTTGACACTCTTGATTATTTCTGCAATAATCACTGTCATGATAAAAGAGATGATTGGAAGAGTAGCAGAAGGTAAAGATCTTTCATTTGAAGAAAGCAAGGCTGTAATGAAGGAAATAATGGAAGGCATCGCAACGGAAGTACAGATTGGTTCTTTTATTACAGCGTTACGAATGAAGGGTGAAACAGTTGATGAGATTGCCGGCTGTGTAAGTGTCATGAGAGAAAAGGCAACTCATATTAATGTAGGTAAAAGTTTAGTAGTAGATACCTGTGGTACCGGTGGTGATGCGAAATGTACGTTTAACATATCGACGTGTGCCGCGTTCGTTGTTGCAGGTGCCGGACTGAAGGTCGCAAAGCATGGGAATAGAGCATCTACGAGTCATTGCGGAAGTGCTGATGTGCTTAAGTTATTAGGGGTTAATGTTGATGCAGATTCAAAAGTTGTCGAAGAGTGCATTCAAAAAGCGAACATCGGTTTTCTTATGGCACCGCTTTTACATCGTTCGATGAAACATGCCGTGGTACCGAGACGTGAAATAGGAATCAAAACTATATTTAATATCCTGGGCCCGCTAACTAACCCTGCAAGGGCAACAAGGCAGGTCATAGGCGTGTATGATGCAAAGTTAACTGATATTGTTGCAAAGGTGCTGAAAAAGCTTAATACCGAACACGCGTTTGTGGTGTACGGCTATGATGGTATGGATGAGATCACTACCACAGATAAAACAAAAGTATGCGAATTAAAGGATGGAAAGATTAAGAGCTATTTTATTACACACGATAGCTTCGGTATCCCAAAGGCAGAGATGAATGATTTCATTGTAAATTCACCAGAGGAAAGCGCGATTGCAATCAATACCGTATTGGATGGGGCAGTCGGTCCAAAACGAGATATTGTCCTATTAAACGCATCTGCTGCTATTGTTGCCGGAGGAGGCGCGGAAAATTTGAGGGATGGTGTACAAATTGCTGCTGAATCAATTGATTCAGGAAGGGCTAAAGAATCCTTAAAAAAACTGATTGAATTGACACAGAGCATTGGAGATACAAGAAAAAACTGACTATAGCTTTGCCAGGTCTGCAACTATAAATGAAACGGTTTAACAGCTTCTCCAATCAGCATATTCATTAAGCGAAACCCTCTTGCCGCTCTTTAGGAGTGAGTATTTACCAAAATCATCCATTTTGCTGAGCGCCTGTAGATCGAATACCGGTCCATCCTTGCAAACCATTTGGCCGTCGCACACACATTGGCCGCAGATACCGATACCGCATTTCATATATCTTTCCAGTGATGCCTCGAATTGTATATCATGCTTCTTACAGAATTCGTATACTTTGGACATCATAATTTCCGGGCCGCATGTATATATAATATCGTATCTGTGTTGATTGTGAAGATCCTCCAGAACGTCTGTCGGGTATCCTTTAATGCCTTCACTTCCATCGTCTGTAAAGAGTGTAATATCCTTGTAACGGTTTTTGAAGAACAGCGATGTACTGGTGGATGCTCCCATGAGAATTGTGAGATTATTCTCCTGTAGCTTTTCGATAAGAACTGTCACAGAAGCCATTCCACAGCCGCCTCCTATTACACAAACACTTCCTTTCCCGTTCTTAATACTATCTGGGAAACTGTACCCATGACCAAACGGTCCTCTAATACCAATCCGCTCTCCAGGTTCCATTTTGTGTAGAAGTTTTGTGAATTTGCCCCTTTCGAGCACGGTAATCCCGAAGAAGCCGTCTCCCAGATATGATACTGCAAACGGTTTCTCATCAATGCCAGGTAGCCAGACCATAATAAATTGTCCTGGGTCGTAATCGAGCTTGTGTCTGAACATAAAGGACTTTGTCCCGTTAGACTCGTCAATGATCTTATCAATCTTCATCATTACCGGTTGATCAAAAGAAGAAAATTCATTCATGGGCAATTCCAATCATTTCATGTATAGAGTTATAGTTATTTTCAGACATCCATATTTCCATTTCCAGGCATATTTTCCTGAAGACGTCTATTCCCCTTTCGTATATCCCGGTACCAACTCCAATAGCGGTTGCACCGGCCATAATCATCTCAATGGCATGGCGGCCTGTAGAAACACCTCCTGTGCCGATTATAGGGATTTTAACTGATTCGTAAATATCATATACACATCGTGTTGCAACAGGTCTCAGGGCCTGCCCTGAGACCCCTCCGACTTTATATGAGAGTATCGGTTTACGTGCTTCAATGTTAATTATCATACCCGGGCCAAGTGTGTTTACGGCAGTTATTGCATCGGCACCAGCGTCCTCGGCAGCTTTTGCTAAGTTGCCTATTTCAGGTATGTTAGGCGACAGTTTTACAAATATTGGCAGTTTGCTGACTTTTCTGACAGCAGAAACAATCTTTCCTGTGCTTTCGGGTGTTCCCTGACCGGCCAGCAGCCCGAATCCGGGTGTGTGAGGACACGAAAGTGGAAGTTCTATGGCCGAAAACTCATTAGCTGACAGTTTATCCACAACTCGTACGAAATCGTCAGGCTCTGTGCCAATAATGCTTGCAAATACAGGTATCGGCACTTCCTTCAAGTTTGAAAATTCCCTGGCGGTCTCTTCTGCGCCGGGGTTTGAGTACCCGACAGCATTCAACATGCCTCCTTCAAAGGGAATGACAGTCGGGTTCTTGTGTCCTTCTCTTGCTTTAAAACTAACCGATTTGATAGTGGCAGCGCCAACTCCATTGTCTGCAACCCGTTTAATCAGTGATTTGGATGTGCCGAGAAATCCTGATGGAAGAACAGTCGGGTTTGACATTTTTATTCCGCACAGGACAGTATTAAGGTTTGGTATACTCATTTTTTTTGACAGGATTTACAGTATTCTATCGCACAAATAAAAAGGCTCAGAAGAATATAATCAACGTGACTGGAGTATACCAAAAGGCCGGAATTTGTTGAAGGTATATTTTAGAATGTTCTTAAAATATTGACTTTTAATCGGAAATATGTATTTATATTCATATGCTCACATTTTTAGGATGTGTATTACTTATATTCATTGTATCAGCTATTGGTGGTCTATTCCCTTTAGTTAGAGACTGGTCCAAAAATAATATCAGACTGATAATCAGTTTTGGTGTGGGAATTTTGTTTGGAAGTTGTTTTTTTCATATGTTACCGGAAATTACACAGCCTCTTGGCAACAGCGTAGGCATACCAATATTGATTGGGTTTTTTGTTATTTACATACTCGAAAAATTTGTAATGGTGCATTCCTGTGAAGAGGATACCTGTAATGTTCACTCAATAGGACTTTCAGCATTTTTAGGTATTTCATTTCATAGTTTAATAGAGGGCATGTCAATGGGTGCCGGATTCCTTGTGAAGGATATTGGCATAATAATATTTCTGGCAATTATCGTACACAAATTCCCTTCGGCACTGTCTCTTACCGGTATTCTGATTCATGGAGGATACAAAAAAGCAAATATTATAAAACTGGTTTTGATATTTTCATTGACTACACCAATAGGAGCTCTCATTTCTTTTTTTGTTTTTAAGAATCTGCATGAGAATGTCCTTGCCTGGGCAGTAGGTATATCTTCCGGGACTTTTTTATATATTGCCAGCAGTGATCTTTTGCCGTTTGTTCATCAGCACCATCCTCGGAAATTCTATAATCTATTTAGCCTGGCATTAGGCTTGTCTATAATGTGGCTTGGGAAATATTTTTTTTAATCACTTTTCAATTAAACATATCAGGCATGGAATTAATTAAACTGTTTTTTTTCGGTATTTGGGAGATATTTCTACTCTTAGCACCATTTATGTTAATAGGGCTGCTGTTGGCAGGAATGCTTCATGTTTTTATTCCACGACATGTAATTCAGCGCCTTATGGGTGGAAAAAGATTATTAAGTGTTATCTCATCTGCGGCTATTGGTATTCCGCTTCCGATATGTAGCTGTGCTGTCGTTCCTGTCTCTATTGAACTTCATCGTAAAGGCGCCAGCAAGCCATCAATAATGTCATTTCTGATTACTACTCCTGAGTCCGGAATTGATTCGATTCTGATTACGTGGGGATTATTGGGGCCGTTTATGGCAATTGCCAGACCAATAGCCAGTTTCTTTTCCGCATTTTTGGCAGGTTCTTTTGCTATCGGCCTGCTCAGGGATAGTGATAAAAATCATATTGGAGAAAAAGAAGATTCCGGCTGTCACGACCATGGAGAAGAGTGTTTTGATGATGGCCGTTGTGTGGGAATAGTTCAGCGTTTTATTCGGATATGGAGTTATGCTTTTAAAAAAATGGCAGATGAAATTGTTTTCTCATTGTTAGTTGGACTATTGCTGGCAGGCTTGATCATTGTTGCTTTTCCTGATAATCTGGCAATGTATGGACTTGAAAAGGGTATTATACCCATGTTGATTATGCTGGCAGTAAGTGTTCCTCTTTATATGTGTGCATCTGCCAGTACGCCTATAGCAGCGGCTCTCATAGTTAAGGGAATTAGTCCTGGCGCGGCCATGGTCTTTCTTTTAGCAGGTCCGGCAACAAATGTTACCACTATTGCCATGTTGACCAGGCAATTTGGGGGTAGATTCGTCCGTATTTATCTGGCGTGTATTATTGCAGGAGCTTTGATATCCGGTTATGCTTTCGACTATCTGTTGGTTCTTTCAGGAGCACACATTATACCAACAATGAGCATGGATAGTCATTCATTCACTGGCACTTTCCAGTGGGTTTCTGCGTTACTACTTATCGCTCTCATGATCTGGCGTTTTTGGAATGGCGCTGCCAGGACGGGTTTAAAAGATCTGTATAATAATACCTTTGTGTTGTTTGGAAAAAAACGTATTTTCAAAACTTAAGAAGACGGACAAAGGAGAAGTCCGGCTTCATTAATATTTTTAATTTCAAAATGTTCAGGATATCGGGATAAATGCGTGTTTTAGGAATAGACCCGGGCACAATGGTAACCGGTTTTGGAATTGTTGATGATATCAGAGGCAAGTTGTCTTCAGTAGGTTATGGCACTATTGAGGGCAGGCGAAAGGATTCGTTTCCGGACAGGCTTAAAATGATGTTTGATGGATTAAATAAAGCTATCGATGATTACAAGCCTGATCAGATTGCATTGGAGAGCGCGTTTTATGGGAAAAGTGTAAAAGCCGCCATTAAGATCGGTGAAGCAAGGGGAGTTGCCATATTGTGTGCAGCATTAGCAAAGATCCCTGTGTTTGAGTATGCTCCAACCGAAGTGAAAAGGGCGGTTGTTGGTTCAGGCAGTGCCCAAAAAATGCAGGTAAGTAAAATGGTGAAGGTTCTTTTGTCTTTATCTGAGGTACCTGAAAAGTATGATGCGACAGATGCGCTGGCAATAGCTATATGCCATTGCCATAGAATGAAATTGACGGTTTAATCTTGACCTTCAAAGATTTTGTCATTTATCATTCGTCATTAGTTATTCGCAACTTGAAAATCACAATTCCTCAATCTTCAATAATAACTATTCAATAAATTCTTTCCTCTGTGTTATATACATATATCTTTCATTAAAACATGTGCTATTTATAGATGATCCGCACTCTTCATTTAAACCATTATACTCCGTCCGGGTACGAAAGAGAGTACTTGATAAAGGAGCACTTACTGCTTACTATTAAATATAACCCTGCTTAACTGGGGGGGGGGGGCAGTAAACAGACTAATTAAAACTGAAGTCTGTTTACTGTCATTTTGCCCTGATAGCTTCAAGGTCGGAATTGACCAGTAATCCCGGTTTGAAAGTTCCATGCCGAGATCCATCTGTCTTCCCATAAACCTGTTCCACTCATAAGCTGTGAACATTGCATCTTCTCTGTCCAGTTTTTTGCTTAAAATCTCATATTCGCTGCTTAATTCATTAGTTGGCATACCGCTGACAGGCTCTCTAGATAATCCGGCACAAGAACACGCCAGCAGAGGCATAACTGCCAGAAAGGATATAATAATGAGAATCTTCTTCATGGCTACACTCCTTTTGAAAATTTATTATTAATAATCCTTTTGTATCAATCTATCATTCAGCAGTATCTGTCCATTTCCTCAACAGTATCTGCCTGATTTCTCAACAGAATATGGACGAAAAGGATAATATGCGAGTTTAGTAGTAAGACGTAAGTCATTATTACAACAGTGCATAACAAATGAGTCGCCTCTTCTAACCCTTATATTAGTCGTAAATATTTTTCTATTAAACGGGAAAAGTATTTTCGCATGATTTAACCTTTTCTGGTCAAGAATCAAAACAGTTTTAAAGAGCCAATACGATGTCGGCAACGCCAGGGAAGGGTATCTTGCCCAGTTAAGTTCTTCTGAAATCAATCTCTCTATTTATCATCATCATCATTAGAAGGATGATGAATAGAGAGATTGATTTTTTTAGATCGTGCGATATTAGATAAAATGGTAATAAAATTCAAGTGATTTTTGGGAATTACGCCTTGCATTGGTCTGCTTTGGTAAAAAAGTGGATGAGAAAGAGAAGATTTGGGGATTTGAATATAAGCAACGGTGTTTTTGTGATGATTTGTCAATAAGTATACATACCTCTCCTGGTATCCCTGCATTATGGCAAATTAACCATAAACGTATGCTACGTTTATGGAGACGAGAAGGGCTTAAAGTACCGGCTAAGCAGCCAAAGCGTAAACGTTTGTGGTTTAATGATGGTTCTTGTGTCAGGAATCGTCCAGAATATAAAGATCATGCATGGAGTTATGATTTTGTGATGAGTCGTAGCGATGATGGAAGACCAATGAAGATGCTTACAATGATAGATGAATATACAAGAGAATGCCTTACTATTGTAGTTGAGAGACGGTTGAATTCGGAAGATGTACTTGCCACCTTGTTTGATTTATTTATAGAACATGGAGTACCGGAATACATTAGATCGGATAATGGGTCAGAGTTTACTGCAAAAGCAGTAAGGGAATGGCTATCAAATGTGGGAGTAAAGACACTTTATATCGAACCTGGAAGTCCTTTGGAAAATGGTTACAATGAAAGTTTTAATGGTAAATTTCGTGATGAGCTTCTAAACTGTGAGATATTTGAGACATTGTTTGAAGCAAAGGTATTGATTGAAAGATGGCGTAAGGAATAAATACGCTTCGGCCACATAGTGCTCTTGGATACTTGCCACCAGCCCCAGAGACGGTCGAATCGATACAGACAGTTTCAACTGTCTGTATTAAGCTGAACTCTAACTTTAAAGGTGGTACAAACAACGGGGGCAGGTCACGACAAACAGAAGTTTGAGGATTAGCGTTTACTGCGTGAACGTGAGGCGTAAGATGTACTCTCTGTGAGGTTATGATAATCTCTGTCTGGCAATCCTGACTGAAAATTTTGAGCGTGCTCAAAGTAATTGTTAAAAAAGTTTTTTTTTAGCCTTACGAATATTACAATATTTTAAAAAAAGTGAGACACTGCAAGAGATGACTAAGGCGGAACCTTCCGTGTGAGCTGAAAACCAAATTAAATTAATTTCAGATTAACATATGCAAAAAAATATTTTTTTAGGTGCCGTTTTTATTGTTATAACAACCTGTTCTACATTATTGGCAGAAAATAATCACCTTACATCAAGTGCTGATGTGTCAATTTTAGAACAACAGAAAGAGGAAAACAATTCTGACAAAGGAATGGAAAGCAACCAGGATGCTGGTAATATTAATTATTCAAAAATACTAATAGACCCTTTTAAAGCATTTGGATTACACATATATATAGATAGTAATGGACTCTTTGAAATAGCAGACATACCTGTAATTATCAATGATTATAAAGAAGTATTTGCTGATATTTTCCATCTTGTCCGAAATAAATTAAAAGATTTATCAATCGAAGATCCGCTTTTTATAGTTATCGGAATAACTATTGCGATTTGGGGATTACTTTTCTTCGTAGTTAAACAATTCTTAATTCCGCTCTTAATAAAGCATTCTACTAAAGCACGAATAAGTACCATGGATGTCGCTTTATACCGGTTCTTTATCTTTATTAAACAAAATTATCCTGCACTTATCACTTTTCTGGTTTTCTATTTTCTGATTGATTTTTTAAATATATTTAACACGTTTACAAAAGTTTTATTCTGGGGATTTGGAGGCTGGCTTTTTATTTCCTGTTACAAAACCGTAATGATTTATATTTTAGAGTTACATCGGATAAGAAATATTTATTCTTTCCATGATAGAACGGTAACTTATATTAGAAATACAATTAAAAATCTTTCGATAAGCATTATAATTTATTTCATTCTTGTAAATGTATTGAACATCCTAGATTTCCCTTTAACAGGCCGTTTTTTTTGTAGCCTGGTCTTTGTATCTACTCTTTTTATAGCCACTATCATATATTTCTACTATGGATTTGATAAGGCAATACATCATCCGTATGTAAAAAGATATACAGCACCATTCAATTCGGGACAAATGCAAACTTCACGATTATTTTTGATTGCAGCAAACGGGATATATTTTTCATTTTCATTATTGTTTTGTGTTGTATTGATTTTAGTTCTCACTGGCTATTTGCAGCTAGAGCTTAGCCGGAAAGGGGTACAGCCAACAGCCATAGACCTTCGGTGCATACGAAAGTATCTAAATTTTCGTTAGTAGCTAGAGCCTAGCCGAAAAGGTTTCTACGGTTCAAAGTAATGTGGTAGTACGTAAACTCACAAGTTTTCACTATTTATCGTGGCGCAACACCTGTAT
>JANLHC010000119.1 GCA_024654465.1 Candidatus Scalindua sp. | reverse complement strand
TCTACCTGTCTTTCAAAACAGCGATCATATCCAAAATCATTGGCAATTGCTGTCAAGACAGAGGTATCTGTGGTTAGAGCAAGCGCCGGCAATGGTTTTCTATCTTTTTTAAATCTGCCAACAAGTTCTCCGGAAATATGTTGTGCATCCGCGGCGCTTCCACCATTTCCCATAAGGAACAGCGAGTGACCTGTCTGAAATGCTTCAATTAATATATTTGCAATCTGAATAACTGTTTCTACGCTACTCGAAAGGAGTTCAGTCTTAATGTTTATGCTCTCATTCAAGGACGATTCAATTTCTTTTTTCATATATATTAACTCGCTTTGTTTATTATTGTCATGCATTTTAATAATGAATATACTCTCGATGGATTATCTACCGTGGATTATTATTCCGTTCTATAATCCTTGTAACAATATCAGTTGTTGAAGCGTTTTTTACAAAGGGAGCCAAAATCACTTTACCGCCATAAGATTCAACGAATTCACGACCTACCACCCCTTTTTCTTTCCAGTCTTCCCCTTTTACAAGGACGTCCGGTTTAAGTCTTTTTATAAGTTTATCAGGTGTTAGTTCGTCAAAAAGGATCACATAGCTTACGTCTTCCAGCGCAGAAATTAATCTTGCTCTTTCATCTTCAGAAACAAAAGGCCGTTGTTCACCTTTTTGCTCTCTTACAGACCTGTCAGTATTTAAGCCAATTACCAGCACGTCACCCTGTTGTCTTGAAAATTTAAGATATTCTATATGACCGATATGAAGTATGTCAAAGCATCCATTAGTGAACACAATTCTCTCGTTACGTTCTCTGCGATCATTGAGTATTTTTTCCAACTCATCCAAAACTTTAATTTTTGTATAAAGAGGATTTGACCCTCCCATAAGTTCACTCAGTATCTCACTCTTACTAATTGGAACGGCACCTATCTTACCAACCTCTATCCCGGCAGCAATGTTTGCAATCATTGCCGCATCTTCGAAACTATTTTTACTCCCCACCACAAAACCAAAAACACTCAAAACCATATCTCCCGCGCCACTGACATCGTAAACATCTTTAGGCACAGTAGGGATAAGGTCACATGATCCGTCATTTCTATACAAAAACATTCCATCCTTATCCGCCGTTATAATAACATACTCAAAGAGAGACTCTTCCAACAACTTCTTTCCAGCAGACCTCATGCTGTTTGCGTCAGTTATTTTAATTCCGGTTGCCAGTTTTGTTTCGAAGCGGTTAGGTGTAATTGCCGTTGCGCCCTTATAAATTGTATAATCATCTGAAAGCCTCGGATCAACTAACACCGGCACGTTATTATCTTTGCCCAATCTGATAACCGTTTCAAGAATGCGGCGGGTCAGAACACCCTTATTCATATCGGATATCAATATTATGTCAACATGCTGAACCTTGCTTTCTATCTTATTGATAATTTCATCCTGTATCTCATCTTCAATGTCATCGACCTTTTCATAATCAATTCTTAAAAGCTGTTGAATTCCTTTTCCCGCTGATTGAAGATGTCCCATCATTCTGACCTTTACGGTCGTTGGCCTATCCGAAGCCTGTACAATGCCGTCCGTTTTTACTCCAATACCATTTAAATTATCTAATAGACGCTTGCCATCATCATCATTGCCAATTACACCATAACAACAGACATTAGCCCCTAGTTGTGCAAGGTTATTCGCAACACTTCCTGCACCACCCGGCCTTATTTCCTCAGATGTTACATTCAGTACTGGTATTGGTGCCTCCTGTGATATGCGCTTGACCTCACCCCATACATATTTATCAAGCATAAAATCCCCTATTAACAGGATATCCGGACTACCGATATTTGATAGAATGTGCACCAG
>JANLHC010000118.1 GCA_024654465.1 Candidatus Scalindua sp. | reverse complement strand
AAGGGTTCTATTGTAGAAGAATTTGCTCAAGTTGCTTTTGCGATGGAAGTTGGAGAAATAAGCGAACCTGTTAAAACACAATTTGGGTATCACATTATTAAGGTAACAGAAAAAGAAGATGGAAAAGATGTTAGTTATGAAGATGTGGCAGACATGGTCGACTTTGTATATATGCAAATAAAAACCGAAAGTCTTTTGAAGGAATTGCATGATAAAGCTGAAATTAAGATAATGTTGTAGACTATGTTTCAAAGTATTTTGCATCTAATCATCGGTATCTTGTTATCACTACATTCGTGGTGACAAGATACCGAAAGAGTGGGAAACATTACAAATCCTTAACTTTCTTATAAAGATCAGGCAGTTTTTTTATCAGTACCTGTATCCTCTTCTCAAAAGTAAGTGGTTTTGCGGGAGATCCCCATACAACGGATCCCGGCTCTAAGTTTTTATAAACATTAGAAGCTGCGCCTACCATACAATTATCTCCTATTTCCACGTGATCAGTAACACCTACATCTTCTGCAATCATTACATTTTTACCTATTTTTACGCCACCGGCGAGCTTCGCATAGGCAATCAGCATAGAGTTCTCTCCAATAGTGCAATTATGGGCTATATGGGAGTGGTTATCAATTTTGACACCAGAGGCTATGGTCGTTTTGTCCAAGGTAGCACGTGCGATAGTAACGTTCGAACCGATGGAGACGTCATCACCAATTTCAATAGTGCCTACCTGAGGGATCTTTACGTGTTTGCCTTCTATTTGAAGAAAGCCGAACCCGTCATCGCCAATAGATGCGCCGGATTGGATTACAGCACGTTTACCTATTGTCACCTCTTCTCTGATTGTAGCGTTAGCGTATATTGTAGAGTCGTCGCCTATCTTACAGTTTGTTCCTATATAAACATTAGGGTATATGGTTACATTTTGACCTATTTGTGTGTTTCCATCAATTACGACATTTGCCCCTATTGATATATTATCTCCAATGAAAGACTCTTTTGAGATTACTGCAGATGGATGAATATCTCGTGGCCGTTGCTGTTTATTGTCTGAAATAACCTTGAGCAGTTTGATGAATGAGAGAAATGGCTTATCGACTATAATTAATGTCTTTTTTGTTTCATCAATTGGTCGATGTGATACAACAGCAGAAGCTTTTGTATCTGAAACCTTGGTTACAAAATTTTCATTCTTTATAAAGGTTATGTCGCCTTCTACAGCATTTTCAATACTTGATACGCCCGTGATGCACAGGTTATCATCTCCCAGAACTTTGCCGTCAATAATTTCGCTGATCTGTTTTATGGTATATTCCATATAAATCAGCTCCTTTCTGTCACTAATTTATCGCTTAATCCACCCTTACGTTAATATCAAAGAAAAAGTCGTCGGGTTTTTGCTTTTTAAAACCCAACCTGCTTTATAACACAGGAGTATAGTGCTGTCAAATTGAACTTTCATGTTGACAATAGTCAAGGATAGAAATAGTATTCTACGACTAGTATCAGTTATTTAAGTGCTGTACATAAGTTACGATTGAATTTTGATAGACATTTATATTAGGAATAATTAAATATTGCTATGATTAGATCTGAAGTTGTTGATTGTATAGATAAAGATAAAATTACATTGTTGTGTGACGAAGCTATCAAATTAGGAGCAACGATTACAAAATTAATTTCTACGA
>JANLHC010000035.1 GCA_024654465.1 Candidatus Scalindua sp. | reverse complement strand
TAGATAGCTATTTCTTTGAAACAATGGTGCAATACTTGCTTCCAGTCCTTTATTTCTTGTATCTGTGAAAATCTGTGGCTAAATTCTTCTGTTTCTCTCTCAGAGTTCTCCTTGTCCTCGGCGCCTTTTGTCCGGGGAGCGTCTTCCTGTCCTCGCGCTTTCTGTCCCAGCCAAACAATCTGGCGGGCAGGCGGGGAGCGGTGAATCTCTTTTCCCCTGAATCCATATTATCCCCTTGCAATTTATGCATTTGGATATATAATCGCATCTTTAAAATCACCGTAATTACCGCATAATTGCAGTAGAATTGCGATTTTAAATGAGTTGGAGTAATGAAGGAAGATAGACCTGTAAAATCGCATAACTACCGAAGTTAAAACAACTTAAGAAGTGATCATCATATGAGGCGGCATGGCCAAGTGGACTAAGGCAGCGGATTGCAAATCCGTTATCCAGGGTTCGAATCCCTGTGCCGCCTCCATTTTTTGTATTTGGATGGGCGGGTGGTGGAATGGCAGACACGAGGGACTTAAAATCCCTTCTCCGCAAGGAGGTGAGGGTTCGACTCCCTCTCCGCCCACCAATTTAACAGTAACTTCTAGCTCTTTTCTTTACTGAATCCATTATTCGAAATTCGATGTTCTTTATTCGACGTTTTCAATTATGAATATCGAATCTTACCAATTACTTAATTTTTCCTACTCTTTCCTTCGGTTTTTGTGCGGTTCTAATACCGGACACAATAAATTAGGCCTTCGGCAACTTTAAAACAAATAGGACGCAGATTTTCGCAGATAAACACTGTTTAATCCTGTTAATCTGCACTTATCTGCGTCCACTTTGAAATTCCTAAACATGTACTTAAAGACTAACTATAAATAGCTTTTTCACGTGCGATACGTTTGAGTTCCTGAGTATAAAGATCTTCTGAAGCGGATCCATTGACCTTTTTCAAATCTCTATTTAATACTATCATTTTCCCTGCAATGCGTTCTGCCTCTTCCAGTCCTTCATTAACTCTACCCACAGCCGTATCTACCTTCTGCTGTAAACTACCTACTCCTTTTCCAGTCCCCTTTGATTTTGCTTTAGCCTTTGACTTCGCATTTGACTTAGCAGGCTTTATTATCACTTTAGTATTCTTCTTAGATGCGCTTTTTTGTTTTGATTCTTTATCAGCTTCTATAATACCACTGATCTCCTTCTCCAGCTCTGAGGAGAACGCTTTTACATCCGCATCAGAAAACTTTCCCATCTCACGGATATTTTTTTCCACTTCTTCATTCAGCTGGTTAAACTCTACACGAAGGCCCTCTATCTTGGTAACATAGCGTTTAATTGAATCTGCATATTTCGTCTGCCCTTGAAAACTTTTCAAATTAACAAGTTTGTCTCTCCATTGAGAAACAGATCGCGCATATCCCTCAATTTCATTTCTTAATGTATTCTTTTCAAGAATATCATCGTTAAGTTTTTTCTCAATCGTTGTTTCTACCATATCTTTCTCTCCATTCTCAAAAACCAGTTTTAATTTCTAACTTATCTTCTGTCTTGTACGAAAGTCGGGTTAAACGCTTAAACCAACTCTATATCATCCGCACCCATGTGACGTTCACAATAGTGACATCTTATCCTTATAGGATTCTTATTGATTACATGGAACTTGCTTAGAATATTCTGATGATTGCTCACGCAATTCGGATTAAAACATTTCATAAACTCTTCTATAATGTCCGGAATATTAACTGTAAATTTTTTTACAACTTCCGAATTTTTGATAATATTCACCTTAGCATCCGGTGCTATCAGTGCAATCTTATTTACTTCCTCCTGTGTGAGGAGTTTACCACCGATCTTTATGATACCTTTTTTGCCTAACTTTTTACTGGATAAATTAAAACCAATCAGTACCACCTGCTTTATTTTCTGGATGTTCAATATATTGGCCACCTTGAACGTACTTTTATTTGCAATCTGGTCAATAACCGTACCCTCTTTAATTGCAGAAACCTCTAGTTTTTTCATTGTATGACACCCAGTACAGTGGCTAACAGCGCTTCTCTTACCGGAATACCACTATGAGCCTGTTGAAAATACATAGCGTATTCTGTTTCATCCAGGCTTTCATCCATCTCATCCACTCGTGGCAGTGGATGAAGTATTTTTAGGTCATCTTTAACCTTGAGCCCATCCATAACTGATTTGCTGAGTTTATAGAGTCCTTTTACTTTTTCATACTCCACAGGCTCCGCAAATCGCTCCTTCTGTATCCTTGTACAGTAAAGGATATCAAGCTTATCACTCACCTCAGATATGGATTCAACTTCCTGATATGAAACATTTCTTATCTCTAATTCCTCTATATAGTCTTTAGGCATTCTGAGGCTTGGAGGTGAAATAAAGTACATATCAGCATTAAAATGAGAAAGAGCATACGCCAGTGAGTGGGCTGTTCTACCATATTTCAGATCACCCAGAAAACCAACCGATAAATTTTCAATGTCACTCTTTGCCTTCTTTATGGCATAAAGGTCTACGAAGGTCTGTGTCGGATGCTGGCTCGCCCCGTCACCGGCATTAACAACCGGTATGCCTACGGAATCCGCCGTAAGCCGGGAAGCGCCTTCAAGAAAATGCCTTAAAACAATAATATCACAATATCCCTCAATAATTTTGACAGAATCTCTTAACGATTCCCCTTTTACCGTGGACGTTGTACCTAATTCATCAAACCCTATAACCTGCCCACCCAGCCGTTTCATTGCCGCTTCAAAACTTAATCTCGTTCGGGTGGAAGGTTCAAAAAACAAGTTTGCAAGTATCTTTCCTTTTAAAATGTCGGGACAAGCTTCTTTTTCCATCCGCCCTGAGATCTCCAAAATATATAATATTTCTTCCTTCGTAAAGTCTAGAATGGATATTATGTCTTTATCTTTTAAGCTTATCATTTTCCGGCATTAACCTTACGACATATAAATAACACTTGATATTATCAAAGAGGATTTAACATGACAAGAAAAAAACATATGGAGCGATAATGACAAGTAGTGTTTTTACAAACGGTTACACTCAAATTGTATTGATATAATCGCAGGTGTCTGTTATATTGCATCTGTCTAAGAATACCACATTTTCAGCTATAAAAGAACTGAAAATCATACAAATACAACACACTTGATTAAAGATTAAAAAATCAAATCTAACAGAGGTAGAAAGGTTAAATTAAATGAAATTTTGTGTTATCATCCCGGACGGAATGGCTGATTATAAACTGGAGAAACTCAGCGGAAGAACTCCTCTGGAAGCTGCCAGGACACCAAATATGGATAACATATCATCTAATGGAATATTAGGGCTCGTCAATACCGTACCTAAAAAATTTAAACCCGGAAGCGATGTTGCCTGCCTTTCCGTGTTAGGTTATAACCCGAAAGATTGTTATACGGGCAGAGCACCACTGGAATCTGCAAGCTTAGGTATTGAACTGGGGGAAAACGATTGGGCTGTCCGTTGTAATCTCATTACAGCAAATGATGGCATACTGGTTGACTTCAGTGCGGGTCATATATCAGATAAAGAGGCAAAGCTAATCATGTCAATGTTGAATGAAAAATTTGCAGACAAAGATGTAAAGTTCTATGCTGGAAAGAGCTATCGCAACATAATGGTTTACAGCGGAGATGTTGATATTGAAGCTGATTGCACTCCACCTCACGATATTACAGGCAAACCAATAACAAAAAACTTACCGAAGGGGAAGGGTAGTGAAATATTATTTGACTTAATGCGGGATTCATTCCATTTACTTGAAAATCATGATGTGAACAAGATAAGGGTAGATCTTGGTGAAAACCCTGCAAATATGATCTGGCTGTGGGGACAGGGGAAACGGCCATCATTAACACCTTTTGAGGAATTGCATGGAATATCAGGTGCAGTCATAACGGGTGTTGATTTACTGAGAGGCCTGGCAACTTATATTGGCTGGAACATTATTGAGGTACCCGGTGCTACAGCATACCTGGACACCGATTATGATGCTAAGGCACAATACGCAATTGAAGCGCTAGAGACACATGATCTGGTTTTAATACATATTGAGGCACCGGATGAAGCAGGTCATGAAGGAAATACTCATGAAAAAATCCGGGCTATTGAAAATATTGACAAGAAAATCATCGGACCCGTTCTTGATGCGCTAAAAAAGTATGATGATTTCCGTATTCTTGTCCTTCCCGACCATTATACACCAATAAGCAAGAGAACTCATACCTCAGATCCAGTACCTTTTGCCATTTACGGAGCCGGCTGTGAGAATAAAAGCAACCTGGCTTTCTCGGAGTCAAATGCGGAACAAACCGGCTTGAGGGTAAAAAAAGGATATCAACTAATGAGCCAATTCATTGAAGGCAATATCCGTTAGATCAAACGAGTTACGGGTTGCATGTTACGGGTTGTGATATGAGTACAACTAATTTCTCTTTGTGTCTTAGTGACTTCGTGGCAAATGTATTTCTGATTCATTTATAACACCGAAAAGTGTCAAAGCTGTTGAGTCTGCAATTTCAATATTGACAAGCGTACCAGGTAAGGAAGTAGATACGTCTGCTTGATTAATTACTTCATGCTGGCTGAATACAACAACCTGGTTTTGCCGTGTCCTTCCAACCAGTCGGCCTGCATTGGATTTACTTTCACCTTCCGCCAGAACCTCGACAGATTTTCCATGCATTTTCCTGTTTTCTTCAGTGCTTATTTTTTCCTGTAATTCCAGCAATATATGATTTCTACTTTTCTTTGTCTCTTCTATAACATCATCAATTAATTCCATAGCTGCAGTCCCGGTTCGTGGTGAGTATTTAAATATAAAACTATTTTGACAACGGACATCGTTTAACAGGTTCACTGTGTCTTGAAAATCTTCTTCTGTTTCACCCGGAAAACCCACAATGAAGTCACTTGAAATCTTAATACCCGGCACTATTGACTTAGCCATCTCAACAAGTTCCAGATAATGTGCTGATGTATACTGCCGTCTCATTTTTTTCAATATTCTATCTGAACCTGACTGTGCCGGCATGTGTAAATATTCACAAACACCTGGCAATTCTCCAACAGCCTCTATAATCTCTTTAGTCATATCTTTTGGATGAGAGGTAAGGAAATGAATTCTTTCTATACCATCTATTGGATCAAGTTCTCTCAGTAAGGTAGCCAAAGTAACTTTTCCGTTCAACCCTTTTCCATAAGAGTTTACGTTCTGGCCTAGCAGAGTAATCTCTTTACATCCATCATCCGCAAGCTTCTTAACCTCGTCCACTATGTCGGTAGACGTCCTGCTGAATTCTCGGCCTCTGACAAATGGCACAATGCAATAAGAACAATAATTATCGCATCCCCTCATAATTGAAACAAAAGCGTTGTATCGGTTCTGCCGCTGAGTAACCATCCTGTCAAAATCCACTTCTCCGTCCTCGTCAATAGCCAGAACGTGTTTATTACTTCCACTAATTTCTTCAAGTAATTCAGGAAGCCTGGAAAACATCCTTGTCCCGCAAACAAGGTTAACATGAGGCATTCGCTTGAAAATCTTGTCCCCTTCGTTTTGTGCCATACAGCCAAGGACGCCAAGAATTAACTGCGGGTTTCTTTCCTTTTGATCTCTCAAACTGCCGAGATGTGAATATACCTTATGTTCCGCCTTATCGCGTACACTGCAAGTATTCAAGAGGATAATGTCTGCATCATTCTCATCTTCGGCAAACGAGTAACCTTTTTTTGCAAGAGAACCT
>JANLHC010000116.1 GCA_024654465.1 Candidatus Scalindua sp. | reverse complement strand
AAGAGCTGGAAAATTTACCTTGGAACTGCAAACATTATAGCTGTTGAGCGCTATGATGAGATGATGGCGAAGAGGCTCAAAATACGAGAAAAAACTCATAGAATCTATAAATACACAGAGTCATATATGTGAATCATCCAAAATGATGGACCTGTACGGAGATGGGGCTACTTTAGTATGCCACACTCATCTTTCTTCCTGAAGAAAAAGTTGGTATAAAAAAAGCACCTTTTAAGATTCAGTTCTTATCAGATGCTTTTTTTCTTGCTACGAGTATTACTTGTCCGTTTTTGGTATATCCGGTTTCGGCGCATTTTCCACTGCCATAATTTTCACGTCAAAATTGAGGGTTTTACCAGCCAGAGGATGGTTGTAATCCAACAAAACGGTTTCTTCCTTAATTTCGACTACTCTGGCAATAATAACCCGGCCATCAGGATTCTGGCCCTGAAGTACTGCACCGACTTTAAGCGAATCTTCCGGAATATAGGTTTTTTCAATTTCGCTAACGGCATCTTCGTTTACAGGCCCATAAGCGTTCTCTGGTGTGACCGTTACTTGTTTGCTCTCTCCGACCTTCATGCCATCCAGGGCGTTTTCCAGGCCGGGGATAATGTTATGAGACCCTTGAATAAAGGTTAACGGTTCCGCTCCGACGTTTGAATCGACGACAGTCTCGTCTTCCAGTGTGAGTGTATACTCAATCGAAACTTGTTTGCCTGTTGAGACATCCATCGATTGTGCTTTAACTGCCATAGAGCCGATGATGACACATGATATAAATCCAAAAATAAACAACTGCCTGAGTTTGTACAAATCCATGAGAATTATCCTCTCTTTTATAAAAATAGACTGGAAAGTCTCGATGTAACTATCGTGACACAAGCGTATAGTTCCAGCGTTAAATTAAAATACATAAGTCGATGCTATCTTACTTCTGATAGTTTCCAACTATTCTTACAGTTTCAGGATATTATCAGCTTGAAAGCATTAACGAAACAGTTTTTCTGCAATCCAGAAGATTGGTTAAGGTCAGACCAAAGATACGTTGACTGAAATTAGGGATCCATGCCCTTGAATAGAGGCGGCAATGCCTTTTGCTCTCTCCTCCTTCAGCGGGGACGGGACAAACAGCCACATCGTGGCCTGATGCCTCTTGAAGGATCTTTTCATATGCTTTTTTCCAGACTTCTCCGTCAACCTCTATATCCATCCCAAATCGTATAAAGTGCTCACCTAGTGGCGCCTCACAATATAACAGTTCTTCCTCAGGATTATCTCTGAACTTTACAATAAATACTCCCCGCCAGTCACCATTTTGAAGGAACTCATCTGTTTCCGGTTTGAAATCATGTTTGGCACATGCAAAATCCAGTATTTGATCTCTGATCGCATCTAAATCAGATTTGTCAGGTACTCTTTTTTTCTTCATTATAAAACTATACTTTTCGGGAAAGATTATTTCAATCTATTTCTATACCCAAAATTGTAGCGGTACAGGCGGGTTTCCGCCAGCCTGAAAAAAGTATCCGGTCTAAGAATAACGGCAATTGACAAAACAACATCAAATTATGTAAAATCCTGAGATAGGAGGCCTTATAATAAATAGAATAAGGAAAAAGAATTCCAGTTCAGAATTGCATGATACTGTGCCGGTTTTATAAATTTATTGGAGTCATGCATCTAAATCCGGAGGTTTTAAAATGCCATTAACTCATCATCCATTAGTCAAAGAATTCCCTGAATATAAAGAGCGGATCCATGATTTGAAAATGAAGAATGATCATTTTTCAAAATTAATGAAAGAATATGAAGAGATTGATAAACATGTTTTTCGAATTGAAAGCGACGAGGAGCCTGTCGGTGACGAATATCTGCGAGATCTAAAGAAGCAACGCCTGAAGATTAAAGATGAACTCCATAGTATTATAAAAGAAGCATAAACCGTAATTATGAAAGAACGAATAAGGGATACGAGATACATATGAGATTCAGGCCGTGTATTGATCTGCGTGAAGGTCGTGTCGTGCAGATTATTGGGAGTTCCCTTATGGATGAGAACTCAGAGAAGCTCAAGACTAATTTCGAGACCGATCGTTCCCCCGGAGATTTTGCGAAAATGTATAAGGAAGACAATCTTCCGGGTGGCCATGTGATTTCACTTGGGTCGGGCAACGAGGAAGCTGCTCTCTCAGCTCTTCGCGCATATCCCGGCGGATTTCACGTAGGTGGTGGGATAACTCCACAAAATGCTATTGCGTATCTTGACGCCGGAGCCAGTCATATAATAGTCACATCATATGTGTTCTCAAATGGTCGGATCGACATGGAGAAGCTTAAGTTACTTCAAAAAACCGTTGGGAAAAACCGATTGGTACTGGATCTCAGTTGTCGAAAAAAAGGATCTGACTTCTGGATTGTAACCGATCGATGGCAAAAGTTCACAAATGAAATTATCAGCCCGGAAATACTTAATCAACTCGCAGATTATTGTGACGAATTTCTTGTACATGGGGTTGATGTTGAAGGGAAAATGGAAGGAATTCAGGCAGAACTTATTGAAATCCTGGGAAAAAATTCCCCAATCCCTGTGACATATGCCGGAGGTGTCAAAGCACTCTCAGACCTTGGCCTTGTAAAAGAGGTTGGAAGTAATCGTGTCGACCTGACCATTGGCAGCGCATTGGATAT
>JANLHC010000114.1 GCA_024654465.1 Candidatus Scalindua sp. | reverse complement strand
TTTAATCTGGTTAGGCAAAGATAAATCGAATAATTTCGATTGCAAATATTGTAGATTGCTAAGTATATTCTGCTTTCAAGGTCTGACCCTAGACGCACTCTCTTGATAGGCGGAGCGTTAGCGCAGCCCTGCCAAGGGCGTTCGAGTGGAGCGAAGCGGAACTCAACAGCCAGCGATAAGCTGGACGCGATAGCGGTCAGCTTATCGTCGAGGTGAGCAACCCCGTTTGGCAAATAAAATAATAGATAAGAATAAGATTAACAAAGAGCCTAAAAATATTTGAATCGCAAATGACGGAGGGGTTGGCTCTACTGATTTGTTAGGCATTTAATCATTGCTATTTCTATTAGCTTTGTCAATATTTGTCAACAATAAATACTCTACCACTTTTACTTATTCACTATTCAAGACGTGACACCATCCCCTCATGTGATTGTTGGCATTTAATCATTATTATTTATATTAGCGTTATCAATGTTTGTCAATAATGAATAATTAAGATGCGCCCCCTAAAAAACCTGCCCATTTTTCAGTGTTTGCCACTGCGCACCGGCAAGACCCGGGCAGAGCCGGAGAGAGACTGGGAGTACCACTCCCGCCCGCCGTTGCCGAAGGAGAAGAGGGCAACGTCGGAGTTTCTATGCTGCTCTGATGTCCAGGAATGACCTGCCGTTATATTAATAATATAACCTCTTTCATAGCGTATTCCAGCTTTGTACAGTCCAGCCAACTCATTTGTAGTAGGCTGCCGCCAGTCGGTATAACCACCGCCTTTGTAATTCTCGCAATATGCTCTGGCATTTGACCAGTTGATATTACTTCCATTGTCCTTGGCCGCCCACATAAGGTTGGTCTCGGAATCAGTAACCACCCCCTTTGCCAAAGTAAACCGAATCGTTAATACATCTTCGAGCACTGTCTGTTCACCTTTAGTCGTGACCGATTTCTTAACGTTTGTTTTCCATGCCTTGCTGCTTGGGATGAGAATATATTTTGAGTGTGGAAATAATTTGCCAAAACGGAATGTGCCGTCGGAACCGGTCGTGGCCTCGAACTGCTCATACCCTGGAACCGTATGCTTCTGTTTGGCTATAATCTTAATGCCTTCAAGCGGCTTATTCTTTCCGTTCACCACTTTGCCTGCAACTGCTGATATGGTTGACTGAATTACAAGAGGAGTTTTAAGCATGAGGGTCTCTCCTTCAGGGCCACTCTGTACCTTCAGCTTATGCTCCGTTACCCAGCCTTCCTTATTAAAACTGGCCGTGAGTTTATTGGCTTCGTATCTCATGGTTCTCATGGGCGCTTCCGCCCAGTTTTCAAACCAGGGAAAAAGGATGTATTCCGAAGTTGGATACAGTTTCTTAAACCGGAATGTGCCGTCGGCTCCGATCGTGGTCTCAAAGTGTTCATATCCCTTAATGGGTTGCACCTGTTTCGCAATAATTTTGCCATTGGCAACAGGATTGCCTTTGCCATCCACAACTTTGCCTTCAAGTCTTGACTTTTTCCCGCATCCAAAAACAGCAAAAACCATTGAAACAATAAAAACAGCTAAAATAAACCGCTTCATAATGCGCCTCCTTTTCTTAAACAATAATGTAAACATAATGGGCAAACCCAGGGTCATGCATTAAATATTCATTATTGATAAATTGAATAATATATTAAAAGCCTAACGTCTGAGGTGAGTTACCCCGTATAGCAAATAAGATAATGAAAAACAACGAGACAAACAAAGAGTCTAAAAATATTAGAATCACACATGGCGGAGGGGTTAACTCCACTGATTTGTTATGCAAAGATAAATCGAATAATTTTGATTACAAAGATTGTCAATATGCGTCCCCGATTCCGTCCTTTAAAATACCTATTACTTTGGACATTATAGAGTTTTATCTGTTTTAAATGTTCTTTCCAGTCAACTGGACTGGCTAGTTATAAAATCATTTTATTTTTTTTCTTAATGAATGTTGTTTTTGTAGCAAATACTTAAATTGTTCCGAAAAAAATGCAAATACTGTCATGCATTCAATATCGCCATATTTTTTTTCTGAATCATCACCATTGATAACCTTTAACATAGCTTCTGCTAGACGGCTTCCTGCAACAGGGTTTTTTGTCCATTGCTTAAAGTAAGGATCAAGATGTTGAAACATGCTTGATAGAACATAGGACATTTCTTTTACTTTTGACGGAAAATCTCTCTTTAAAAAATATTCAAAGAAATTGTCAATATATTCTGGGTCGTCAATCGACCTGATAATAATCCAACATGAAACTATTCCACAACCACCATATACATCTTCATCATTATAACCAATTTCATTTATTAATGATTTTAAATGAATTGTCAATTTATGCTGCTCTCGAAGCATTTCCTCATTGAATTTATCTATTGTGTATTTTGACTTGAAAAAGTTAAACATTCTAGCTCCGCTCCTGATTTAATGTTTAAGCTCACCCACTGCCCATCTTTTGACAGTTGGGAGAATTGGCCTTGTTATGCCTTTTCTATCTTGTCAACCCAATTTAATACATACTCACAAAACATGCTAACAGATATATCCAATTGCCATGGCTTTTTATGATACGAACCTTTAATAAAGGTCATTGGCCTAGGGTCAGCATTTTCAATTTCCTCAAATTCTCGATCTATACTGTCCGCATGGATAATCTTGTCACACACGTCCTTAATACTTACACGGGCTTTATCATTATTTCTTTCACTTTTATAGAATCCGATGCAGTTGATGTTAGGGCATTCAACTAGTAATTCCACACCTTGGTAAAGCAGTGTTCTAACTGCAACTGCTAAACTTAATAAGGATGTTGATATCTTCTCCTCGTATATCTCTTTGGTTCTCAGCGAGCTATCGGAGTGGATTCCGCCGACAAGAAGATGATGGGCACTTAAATCTAATGCGTGACAATTAATAGTTAGTGATCGTATGAAGTCGGTTGATACTTTGTACTTTCCAAGAATTTTCATTTTATGAACCGAACCTAACAATCTATAGGCATAACGCTGAGGTGAGGTGCGCCGTTTGGCGTATAAAATAATGGGAAAAAACAAAATAAGCAAAGAATCTAAAAACTTAAAAATCGCAAGAGATAAAGGCGTCACCTCCAGTGACTGGTTAGGTCTTCAATAATCATTATTTCTATTAGCTTTGACGATATTTGTCAACAATAAATACAGACTTACAACACTAATCACAAATCAAGGTTTGACCCCAGCAGCCTTTAGACTGTAAGCTTACGGAAGGTAATGCTACTAACGCTTCAAACAGAAAGCAATGAAAATAATAGAATTGACAGTATGGTGATGTCGATAGTTTTATTCATATAGTTCTAGCCGAGCTATACCCTCAATTTTTAAAATCTATGCCTGAAAGCTCTTCTAAAACCTGCATCTTCAGCTTCTTTGACAGTAAAGGCATAGAATTCTCCAGTACGATTGCCTATGATTGTTCTATCGTATTGCTGATCCATAGGCAAATGATATATTTTTGTTTGTCCATACTCATCATTATTTATGTTGCATTTAATTCTTGGAAATACACCGAGAGGCTCGTTTTCTATAATTTCGACACTTAATGCATTTGCCATTTCTTTTGCTTTATCAGACAGGCTTGTTGAAGTGAAAAAAATTGGTCTAAGCTTGCTTTCTTTTAGGAATTTGGCGAACTCCTCAAAAGTTTTTGGCATTCTATAATTATTGAAATTTTTAATCCAGTATTCCATTGTTGTTCCAAATAATTGAAAAATGTGTTTTTCGTGTATTTCCTTGTATTGTGCCCAACATTTACACTGAATAATACAGACTTCACCATCATTTATAGCAATAACATCTCTGCCAAGATCATCAAAACCATCAATGATTCCCTTATACTCAATGGAGTAACCTGTTTGTTCAAATAAATATCCGACATACATTTCATAATCTCTACCGATTGCCCATTTAGATTTATTTCTATTTTTTAAGTATCTATCTAATGCCATTTGATTCCTTTCAACAGAAGGAAGGTTTTTGTATTCTTCTGGTGTAAGAAAATCTTTAACTCTATCTTTGTTGTTGTCATCCTTAATATCACTATCAATTCTGACTGGAATATATTCATCTTCATCATCAGCAATCAACTCAGAGAGCCATGGGAATAATTTCTCAAAATAATTAATTTTATATCTCACTACTTTGTTTTCCCTAAGTAGTTCTTTTTTTTCATTTTTAATAATTCTTACAGTTTCGGAAGCAGTATAAGCAGGATGTTTTTTATGCATCAGATATTTTTCTGTTTCTCTATCTTTCAACGCAAAATAGTCGGCATAAGCTTCGGCGAGCCATGGGAAACCCATTGACTTTTGTTTGGCCAACTCTTGAATTTCATCTTTATCCTTCTGTATTTGTTCATTCCATAACTTTTCTTTTAAATCATATTCATCTTTTGTTTTTTTAACTTTTTGCGAAAACCCATCTAACCTTTCTTTTGACTCAGCTTCTAGTTTTATCTTGTCATTTGTGACTTGCGCTTCATGTTTTTTTATCGCTCTTTCTAAATTATCTAGTTTTGGCTTGCGCTCTAAATACTTTTTAGAATTTGAAGTAATTTCCTTGATCCACGAAATTATTACCAAGATGACCACTACCCCTATGGCGATGAATATCCACAAATAATTTTCCATAATATTTTTACCTATATTTTTCTATAGCTAACGCCATACATAAGCAACCACCACCTGTACGTATGCTTTCAAGAAGGCTTGGAGCGGTAGTCTCAATAAATATTAAATCACAAATATCAGGTGGCTAGCTTCGCGCAATTGTTAGTCTTTTTTTATTAAATACATTTGACACATATTCAATGATTTCATATGCGTGTTTTGCTTCATCTTGTGCAAGCTTAATTTCATTTTTACCTGAGAAAGCCTTTTCATGAACTAATTCATTTCTGGTTTTCTGAAAGGAATCTACTCTATCCAAAATGTCAGATTCATTAATTCCGATTAGTTCCAATTTTTCTTTATATGACTTTTTACTATGTTTTTTAAATTGTTTTTTACTTTTCTGTTTTATTATTTCATGATGAAAAAAGGCTTCAAGCCACATACCTGTAAATACAATTGAAATCATGGCTTGTTTAAAACTGCTTTGTTGGGGGTCATGTTTTACAACCCATCCTTCACCACCATCAGGCTTGGGGCTTCTTCCATTCTCTTGTAACTCCACCATTTCCAGATAGGCTTCTTCTGAAATTGCTTTATAAACGGATATATTTGAAATAACTAATGAGTCCATTTTATTTTTATTAGGCTAACAGTGTGAATACATGGAAAATTTTCCAGGTATTGCCTATATACAACAGAAAATTTTCCATGTATTGGGTTATTCAACAAGTATAACATGGAAAAATAGTTATTGAATTTTCCATGCTGGTATGCTAATAAATAAAATCATGGAAAACAAGAGAAAATTCAGGCCTGCACATGATTTAAAACTTATGGATCAGGTCCGCCAGGTGTTGCATTATCACCATTATGCCTATCAAACAGAGAAAACATATTGCAGCTGGATAGAGCAATATGTCAGATTTCATAAATGCAATAAACATCCAAGGGAGATTGGGGAAAATGAGATCGAATCCTTTTTGAGCCATCTGGCAACAGATCGAAAAGTTTCGGCATCAACTCAACGTCAGGCATTGAATGCCGTCATTTTATTATACAAACACGTTCTTGATATTCCAGTTGAAGACGATATCGAACCGGTCAGGGCAAAAAAATACATCCGCCCTCTGGTTGTTATGTCTAAGCAGGAGGTTCAGCGTGTATTAGTTCATATGCAGGGGGTTCATCTATTGATGACCAGAATGCTGTATGGTTGCGGATTACGCCTCATGGAGTGTATACGTTTGCGGATTAAGGATCTCGATTTTGATCGGAATTTAGTATACGTGTGTATGGCTAAGGGTGGGAAAGATCGGACTACTCTGTTTCCTAAATCTATTCAGGAGGAATTATGCCAACAGGTAGAAAGGGTGCGTAGGCTGCATGAGCAGGATTTGGCAAAGGGGTATGGT
>JANLHC010000112.1 GCA_024654465.1 Candidatus Scalindua sp. | reverse complement strand
ATATGTTGAAAGTGAAATTAACAATCGTCCGAGGAAACGCCTCGACTGGAAGACCCCATTAGAAGTATGGAGTGTTGCACTTCAAGGTTGAATTCAGGTTATCCACAGTTGACAGTTGCATCTAATTTAAAAAAATGATATAATACTAGTAGTGATGGGGGAAATTGTTTTTTGAATCTAGGGGGTGGGGTTTCCCCGTCTCCTAGATTTAGAGAATATATTTCTCTAATAGCTGGGGTATTCCTAAAAATAGTCTAGGAAATGAGCAAATTATATAATATTTATTTTTAAATATCTGGCTCCATTTTTCCAAAGACTTAGGGTATTCTGGGGGATAATTCCCGTTGTTTTTAACAACTACTACTAGAAATAGACATATAAGAGTTGTGGTTGATACCATTCGTGGGAGGGTGGACCAACACAAATTAAGTAAAATAATGCCTGGAATTCTAGTTTAGAACGCTCGTCATTTATTGGCGAGCTTTCGTTTGGGCGGTCATGTTCCAAGGTTGGCGACGGAGTTTCCAAAACTCTGTGGGTGGGTTCGATTCCTACACCGCTTGCTTTTTTATTCATATTGTGATACAATAGACTAATGAAAAAAGACTCAAAATATTACCATGGAAAAGAGAAGAAAGGTTGTTTAAATGTAGTTAAAGAGAAGCAGAAGATGGGGGCCAAGCACTATTTATTCGTTTACACATGCTTAACTCATGGCGTGGAAACATGTCATTGTGGTTGGGAGTTTGGAAAGCACTATGAAAAATAATATTCCAGATGATGACAAAATAAGGGGCGGGGCTACTATCTGGGCGCGACAGACAATCGACAGTGAGATATTCTTTTGGAAGCCTGATAAGTGGTTTAAAATGTGGTTTTATATAGTAAATCGTGTAAATCATAAGGATAATAAACTCTTTGAAAGGGGGTCTGCTTACATTGAATATGGTGAGATAGCATTAAAAACCGGTGCTACATATGGTCAAATACAAAGTTTTATCCGTTGGGCGAAGAAAATGCAAATGTTGTCCACACATAAGTCCACACGTGGAAACATAATAACAGTATGTAAATACAATGTATTTCAAGATTTTGATAACTATGTAATCCAAGCACCAGTCAAAGCAAAATCCAAGCACAATCCAAGCACAATCCACGCTATAAACAAGAATGATAAGAATGATAAGAATGATAATATATCTATTGTCGCAAAAAGCGACGATTGGGATTTCTTAGAGGAATTAGAAAAATTAAAAAACAGCAATCGGCGGGAGTTTAAGATAATTGCCCTTTACTGGAAAAAGAAGAAATGGAAGTTTGAAAATAAGGCGCAGTTTAGTTCGGCCCTAAAAAGGGAGCTGAGGCCAGCCAAAGATTTAGTAGGCTACAAAGGTGACCAGATTTCAAAGGCGATAATCCATTGTGAGGAAAATTACAAGGAATGGACACTAGAAACTATTCACAAGGCAATTAACAAAGTTATCAATAACACCAAATAATATGGATATTAAAAAACTAATAGAACGCCTTGATGATGAGATAGTAAAAACCCAAGAGGGAGTTGAGCAAGCTCAAAGCCTTTCAAGGTTGAAAGAGATATACACCACATACAATGGGGACGATAAACTTGTAAGCTCAAAGGATATTTACGAGAGAATTAAAAATGAGCCAGAAGAATTTAATATAAAAACTGGATGGAGTAATTTCGACAGCATAATCAAAGGTTTTAGATTAAAGCAACTTGTCACTGTGTCTGGAATAACAAAACACGGGAAAACATCTTGGTGTGTCAGTCTGACAGAAAAATTTAAAGAACATAATCCATTATGGATTTCACTTGAAGAAAGCCCCGAAGAGTTAGTAAGGAAATTTGTGGACAGGAAACAAGAGCCACCATTATTTTATTCATCTGAAGTGAATACACTTTATCAAACAGAATGGATTGAAACAAAAATCATTGAATCCATAGCTAAGTATGGCACCAAAGTTGTTTTCGTAGACCAGTTAGATTTCATTGTTTCATTGAAATCAGAGAGCCACCATTTGGCAATAGGGCAAGCAGTCAGAGATTTAAAGCAAATGGCCAAGAAATGGAATGTGGTGATTTTCTTAATCTGCCATCTTAGGAAAGCAGATTTATATAAAAATCCAGATTTGAATGAGTTAAAGGGTTCAGGGTCGATAGCTGGAGAAAGCGACACGGTGATACTTATTTGGCGCGAAACAGAAAACATTAACGGTGAGGTTGTATCAACCAACAACACCAATGTTTCAATTCAGGCCAACAGAAGATTTGGAACAACCGGGAATGTAAAAATGGTATTTGAGAACGGAACTTACTTAGAGAGAGACTTCGTTCCCGCACACCAGAGGATAGCAGAGTTTGAAGACTTTTAAATTTATGATGGAAAATATTGAAGAAAAGAAATTCTACCAAGAGATAAGATTAATCTTTTTAGAAGTAATTCGGGCGGGATTAAAATTCAACAACCCCGAAATAATAAAAACAACAAGAGAAATTATGAAGGAGTTTAGAAGAATTGATAAGAAATATAAGATTTAATTATGTCAAAGGAAAATAAATTAAAACAAATAGCTAGAGTAAGAAATAACGGAAGATGGCACTCCAGAGGTTCAGACTGGGCTACTCCACAAGAGCTTTTTGATGAGCTTAATAATGAGTTTAATTTCACGCTTGATCCTTGTGCTTCTGATTGGAATAAAAAATGCAAGAAGTATTTTACAGAGAAAGAAGATGGATTAAAACAAGACTGGGGAGAGAACATTGTTTTTATGAACCCTCCTTATGGTAAAGTATTAAAAGAATGGATGGAAAAGGCGTATAATTCTTATTTAAAAGGTGCGACTGTGGTTTGTCTTGTTCCGGCATCAACCGATTTATCTTGGTGGCACGATTTTGCAATGAAGGGGGATATAAGATTTTTACGAGGAAGACCACGCTTTCAAACAAAAGAGGGAAATTGGCAACAGACTTTTAGTCCATCGGTAATAGTAGTTTTTAAAAGAATCTGTAATTGCCAGTATGAGAGAGCAAAAAAATATATTCCAATGGTGCAACATAATAAAAATTGTAAATACTTACCTACATCTTATGTTAAAGGAAAATAAAACAACAAAAAAAGACTTTGATCTTTTCAAAAAAGAGTGTAAATATTTTATAGATATATTTGAGCTTAATAATTATAAAATATATTTTAATCATAAGGTCTTTGATAACGAAGACGCCGCCAACTGTGTCGTAGATACTACCAGTTACACCGCTTGGTTATCATTAAACAAAGAACAGACGGCTAATAATGAAGATATAAAAGGATTTGCAAAGCACGAAGTGATACATCTTTTACTGGGAAGGATGTCAAACCAAGGATATGCAAGATTTATAAGTAAGGCGGAGATAGAAGAGGCTGAAGAAGAGCTTACAAGGAAATTAGAGAAGATAATATAATGGTAAATAACAACATAATTGAGTTATCCACATCCTAATTAGACTTTATATTCATTATCCTTTATAATAGAATTAGATTTATCAACTAACAAATAATAATATAAAAAAACTAAATGCTTGGTATGAGCATAAGTCCAACAAAGAAAGATGGTGTGAAGATCAAGAATTATTAGAAGAAGATAATAATTAAAATATATGATAAAACAATTTTACCAAGGAGATGTGCCTATCCTTAAAGGCATAAAAGCACCAGAGGGATTAGAGTTTAAACCTCTATCAGAAAAAGGTTTAATCGTAATGGAGGGAGAAATGTCAGGACATCATCATCGTGTTCAAGTAAAAGACAGGGCAAATTTAAAAGATATTTCATTCGCCCAAGATGAGAATGGATATTATTTAAAGGTCGGAAGCGAAGCTATCTTGACCCACCCAGAACACGACACTATTACTTTACCACAAGGGATTTATTTCTTTGGTTCACAGTGGGAATACAATGAGATTGAAGACCGTAAAGTCATCGATTAATTATATGACTAAAATAATATCAAAAATAACAAAACAACAAGAAGCTTTAATACCTCAATATATTCAAAAATGGGTGGATTTAGCTTCACAGCCGATTGATAGAACAAAACTTAAAGATATACTCAAAAAGATTTATGGTGAAGAAAAAATCATTGTAATAGGTGAGTCTTTACAAAATACTATTGATTTGATTAAGGTTGCGACTGAGGGTAAAAAAATAGAATATGACTCCCAATTATACTCCCAATTATACTCCCAATTACGCTTCCAATTACACTCCCAATTATACTCCCAATTAGACTCCCAATTACACTCCCAATTATACTCCCAATTAGACTCCCAATTACACTCCCAATTAGACTCCCAATTAGACTCCCAATTAGACTCCCAATTACACTCCCAATTAGACTCCCAATTACACTCCCAAAATTTTAAATACTCATCATATATAAGTTATTATTTATATGACTGGGCTGGATATTATGATTATGCACAAAAAATTGGAGTTGAGTTTGATAAAAAATCTCTGGAACAATACCTTGATATTCTTATAAATATCCCAATAATTATATTTGTCGGAAATGTAATATTTGTCTGTGAGAAACCTGTTTGTCGTTGGGAAGATAAAAAATTACACAGCGAATTATATCCAGCAATCGGCTGGAAAGACGGAACAGGGATTTATTTCTTAAATGGAGTAAAGTTTGAAAAAGAAATGTGGGAGAAAATAACACAAAATAAACTTTCTCCTCAAGAAGCATTAAAGATTGAAAGCACAGACCAACGAGCTATTGCTCTTAAATATATCGGTGGAGAACGCTTAATGAAAGAAACTGGAGGTAAAGTTATAGGAAAAGATGAATATGGCGAAATAATAGAACTCGACTTAAAAGATGGAAATGATAGAAATTTCAGATATTATAAGGCACTTGACCCATCCAAAAAAGAATATGTGTATCTTCGTTGTCATCCTGATTGTGCTTCACCAACAGAAGCTATGAACAGGGCTTATAAACTTCAAA
>JANLHC010000110.1 GCA_024654465.1 Candidatus Scalindua sp. | reverse complement strand
TAGCTGTCAATTTGAGGCCCATCAAGCCATCCTGTATCATCAGTCGGAACTTCCGGTGCTTTGATTATCTTCTCTTCTGTCGTTATCAATGTTCCGAGTAAACAAGCGTCCCCATAGTCCTCAGGTGTCCCTGCAAAGTCAAAAACCAATGTTTCGCGGAATGGCCAGGCGACACATAACCTTGGGATTGCATTTGGCATACCTATATTTTTTATAACACTTTCGGGATTTTCAAAAAAACACCTGATGTGCTTACGGCCTACTTTGTACAAAAGATGCAGCTTCTCAAAAATATCATCTCTGCCCAGTACCTGCAATAAAAGCATTTCTTGATTCTGATTTGAGATACTATCTATATTAGTAGAAATTTCAAAATAATATTTATTGGTTCTCTCGTCTTGACTTAAACCCAGTTTTTGTAAATCCAATTCAAGTGTTTCCGGTAAATCACTGTCTGAATGAAAATCACTGTCTGAACTTAGAGATTCAGTTTTAAAACGGGGGTTTGCTTTAATAATTTTATTAAAAATGGAATTAGTTTGTTCCCTCCCAATTTGTAGGCGAAGCATCAGTTCTCCATATATAGATTTCTCTCCCTTGTAATTTATTGAATCAGCAACTACAAAATGATCAAACCTGACTCTATCAATTTTTCTTCGTTTTTTGCTCTCCCCAAACTCCAGAGTTTTCAAATATCCTACGTGTCCAATTTCACTTCTTTTTTGCCCCTCTGTACTTCTTTTGTTGCTCCATATTTCAGCATACATCCTGTATGCGTTTAGTTCGCCTAGATATGAAATACTATTAGCATAAAATTTGGGTAGAATTTCAAGTAATGCACCTTTTTCAATATCTCTTTGATCTATATTCATTTATTAATTTCAAATGTTGTAAAAATTATAAAATCAGTTAATACTTCCCATCTTAATCAAGTTACTTCAAATTTAACAAACGTCTTCTTCGCCTGCTCAATGCTGAACAAGAGAGTGTTTAATTTTTCATCTCAATGTTGTCATCAGAAAAACCATAACAAATAGAGCAACAGTTTCTATGATACCCAGAACCATAATGTAGTTTCCAAAACCTTTTTCAGATTCTGTAAGAGCATCGCAAGCCATAGCTCCCGCCTTACCCTGAAGCCATGCGCTTAAACCCATTGCCAAACCACCCATAAGACCTATCGTAAACTTTGTCAGAGGGCTAACCGTTTCCGGCGCGCCCTTAATAGTATTCATCAGTATCATTCCGTAGATTGTTTGTGAAAGAGGAGCCCCCACAAAGGCTACAAGGATGAATGGGGCATTTTTATTTTGCAGAAAACATTTTTTCCATGCCCCAAGGGCAGCCATTCCAGCAGCGCTTGTTCCTAGTGCGGAACCAAAAGCTGCAAAAACTAAAGCAAGTACGTAACCAGGATTTCCCAAACCCTCCAGTATATTCATCTTATTTCTCCCGTGATTATTCTATGCATTATCAAGTACAATTATATTCTAATCAGCATTCTCTATTTTTACAATCTCTGACTTTTAAAAGGACGATAATTAATTCCCGACCATTGAATATTCAAGTGTTTTGAAAATTCCAGAAGGTTTAGCCTTACACCATGTACCAGAACAGACATGGCTCCTAATAATATATTTATGGTATGCCCGAATATAAGTATAAAAACAGCTATTACAATTGATTTTATATCACTAAAACCAGTATCCTCTGCCATATTATTAAATGCGATAGCGACCTCCCTTGTTGCGAGGCCAATGGCAAATAGTCTGATATACGAGATAAGATCAGAAAGGCACCCAATACCGGTCACGACATTGATCAGAAAACTTGTTGTCCCCCTGAAAAGACCTTTAGCAAAGCCATCTTCCCTCTGCTCCCCAAATAGTATTAATGTAACAACCCAATAACCAACTAAAAAGAGTGCGATAATACTCAATTCCTCATCTAGCAAGAGAAACCTTACAATGAAATATATACCCCATACCAAAGCTACCCAACCTGTCTGTGCAACGGCAGTTAAGGATGGGTACAATCTTGCAGCAAACCAGATTCTGGCTAGAGAAAGCTGAAGCGCACCAATTATGAAGCAGATGCGTATTATATTAGATTCACTTTCCCGAGCATAACTATATAAGGAAGGAATGATCAGTTTCTTTAATACCGGTACCTGGTTTATACCCTCTACCCCGAACCATGAACCTGTAATAGCTCCCCATATAATTGTCGTGATAGAAAGCAGGTAGAAGAGGGATATCTTTTCTCTCGAAATACGCTTATGATATCTGCCGGCAATGCAGGCAGCAATAAGGAAAATAGCGCCGTAACCTCCATCCCCTATAATCATTGCAAAAAATATACTGAAAAAGACTAAAAAGATACCATTTGTATCAAACTCTCTGTAGCCGGGAGTGACTCCAATAAAATCCATAACCGGCTGGAATATCTTTGTCAATTTCGAATGTTTAAGGAGTGTGGGAACAGGATCATCATGTAAAGGGCTCTCTATAAGTATTGCCCAGCCGTTCTTTCCTGCCATTTCCCTGAGACTTTCGGTTAAAGGCTCCGGACAGTAACCCGTCAGGTAAGCTATTTTATCTTCTCTTCCTATTCCTGCTTTTGCCTCTTCATAGTTAAGCATATCCCTTGATTCCATTAAAGCCCGCTTGATCACTATGGATTTATCGTAAATATTTGAAATTTCGTTCTGTTTATGTTTTAGATGCGCACTCTTTTCTTTAATCATGCTCTCAATTTCATCCATGCCTGTAATGGGAATTTCTATCTCTTCAAGTGGAATGTTGAAATTCTTTTCCTCTGAGACAATTGCAAGGTAGAGAGTAGGCCCGTCTTCAGAGATGATATTAGTGCTAAACTTTTTGGGAATTTTACTTAACTCTCTTTTGTGGCACCTGAATAGTTTTATTAGAATACCTGACTCTCTCAATCTATCAATCTCTTCAGGATCAAATCTTCCCCATACCTTAAGCCTTTCATTTTCAACCTCAAGCACACCTATCTCTTCTTCCAGATGCTTCACTTCTTCCGCTAAGCCAAGAAGTTGCTCGGCAAACTCTAAACCATGCTCTTCCTTAAAAGAACGTGAAGGTTCTTTATCGCTTCCTTCAGGAATAATTGATACAGCTTTTTCCATCAACTGTATACTCTCTTTTAAATTTTCAATAGTATAATTTTCAGGTGGAACGACAGGTTGCAAATGTACAACTCCTATCTCACCAAGGTACTTCAAAGCATCATCCAACCAGGACGATTTGATGACTATTGTAACCTTCTTCATCCTTACAATCATTTATATCACTCCCTGTATCTTCTTTTTGGCTATCCTGGCCCATCCCACGGCTGCTGCCTGCTGATCTCCAAGAAATATTGAAATTTGCCTGATCGCCGCTTTCGCCTCCGGAATCTTAACCTTTTCGAAAAGGTTTACCCTCTGAGATGTGATGTTCAGTTCTTGTTCGAGAAGCCGAAGCCGCTCCGCCAGCACTGATTCTTCTGCCTGTAAAGATATCATTTTGCTGATAATGTCAACCGCTTTATCAACCCATAAAGGATATATAAACAAATCGTATCTTTTGATATCTATGTGCGCCTCAACAAAGACGGGAATATCCACCCCTGCTACATTTTCAACACTGGTTTCTATCTTTTTTAATATAATTAAATCTGAAAGGCCAACTTCCTCACCAAGCAAACAAATCCATGGCATTATCTCTTTCCTTAATTTGTTCAACTCAGACGCGGTCTTTTCAAGTTCAATCCTCACCCCTTCCATCTCTCTCTGAAGCTGCTGTTTTTTTATATTAAGGATTGGCAAGTAGCGCTTGTACCGCTTGAGACCGTTCTTTTGCGTCTTTAGCTCTGTTTTTGTAAGCTTTATCTTTCTCATCTATGAGTTATTATCAACATTAATCTGTAGTCTTACTTTCCGGCCAGAACCTCTTTATCAGTTCTGTTCTGATCCCTGTCTCTTCAGGGTCAAAACACGCAGAAAGTATTCTCCACCCTGTATCGAGCGCCTCTTCCAGTGGCATTTCTACAGACAGGTTCATCAAATTCCGTTCAAAAAGAACTCCATATTTAAGGAACCTGTTATCGCTCCTGGTCATTCTGAAACCCATCGCCTTTTTCTCTAATACCTCCTGGTAATATGCGTAGAGTTGTACCATGGCATCCATCAATGGCCTATGATCATCTCTTGTTTTTTTATTCACATACTGTTTCAACCTGCTTAAAGATCCGAATGGTTCAATCCTGCCATTGTTAAGATAGTACTGCCCCTCAGTAATATAACCCGTGTTATCCGGTACCGGATGGGTCACGTCATTACCCGGCATTGTTGTGACTGAAAGAATAGTTACAGAACCGGCATTTTCGAAATCAACGGCTTTTTCATACCGGGCTGCAAGTTGACTGTACAAATCCCCTGGATATCCTCTATTTGAGGGCACCTGTTCCATAGTGATGGCTATCTCCTTGAGTGCATCACAAAAATTCTTCATATCTGTCAGTAGAACAAGAACTTTTTTACCACGAAGAGCAAAGTTCTCTGCAACTGTAAGGGAGATATCAGGTACCATAATACACTCCACAACCGGATCTGCCGCGGTGTGAACATATAGAATAGAACGGCTCAGCGCACCTTCACTTTCAAGGGTATTCTTCAAAAAAAGATAGTCATCGTATCTAAGCCCCATTCCACCAAGGATGATTATATCTACTTTTGCCTGGAGCGCTACACGGGCTAAAAGTTCATTATAGGGCTCCCCTGATGTTGTAAAAATAGATATCTTCTGTGATTCAACAAGTGAATTGAAAAGATCAATCATGGGAATACCGGTATGTATCATACTGGAAGGAATTAAACGTTTTGCCGGGTTTACCGTGGGTCCGCATATTTCTATAAGGTTTTTTGTCAATGCAGGCCCTCCGTCACGCGGTCTTCCTGTCCCGTCAAATATCCTCCCCAGAAGGTTTTCAGAAAAAGAGATCTCCATCTGTTTTCCTAAAAAGCGTACCTCATCACCGGTAGAGACGCCGCCACTGCCGGCAAAAACCTGAAGATAAACCAGCTTACCGTCAATACGAATAACCTCTGCAAAGGAGTCACCACGCTCAGACGTAACTACTGCCAGCTCACCATATTTTATACCGGTCGCAGAAAGCACTACTACATTGCCTGATATCTGCATAATCTTATTATATATCTTCTTCATTCTCTTCCTTAACCATTAGTAATTTTTCGCCTTTTTTTATTTTAGCTGTTTTCGATCTGATGAAATGTGAATCCATGTCTGATTCCACAAGGGCCTGTCGAAAGATGTATGGTTCTATCTCTTTGCCTGCTTTTCTATATTTGAGGAACAACACGCTAATAAGCCTTTCATTTTCTAAAAAATCATTTGAATTCCATTCTGCGCTGTTGTAATCCAGAAATAGCTGTCTGATCCTATTAAAAAAACTCCTGGCGTCATCTTTATTGTTTAGATCAAGAGTGGCATCGATAATTTCCTTAATCATTGAAAAGATTTTTTTCTGACGTTCTTCTGAAGTAGCCATATCCACTGCATCAAAAGCATTCTGTTGAAGATAGACGTTATCAAAGAACTCACCCTTCAGATATAAAATATAATCTGCCAGAGTTATTCCCTCTTCTCCCACGACTTTCATCATCTGGACAATCTCATGTGCTTTTGAAAGAAGTCTCACCGTGTGATTCCTTGATTGATTATCGATAATGCCGGTATATTTTGACCAGCTTTCGAGCGGATCAATAGCAGGATAACGCCTGGCATCCGACCGATCCCGTGATAATCCATGGAAAGCGCCAACAACCTTAAGCGTAGCCTGTGTCACAGGTTCCTCAAAATTTCCACCTGCAGGGCTTACCGTACCGCCTATAGTAATAGAGCCGGTATTACCATCCCTAAGCCTTACAAATCCTGACCTTTCATAAAAGCCAGCTATGGTAGATTCCAGATAGGCAGGAAACGCCTCCTCTCCCGGTATCTCTTCTAACCTGCTGGATCTCTCTCTCATGGCCTGAGCCCATCTCGATGTCGAATCAGCAAGTATCAGCACATCAAGTCCCATCTGTCTGTAATACTCTGCCATTGTAATGGCCGTATAAACAGACGCCTCACGGGCTGCGACAGGCATGGAACTTGTATTGCAGACAATGATTGTTCTCTCCATAAGAGGCATTCCCGTGAAAGGGTCAATAATTTCAGGAAACTCTTTAATAGTTTCAACTACCTCACCTGCTCTTTCTCCACAGGCAGCAACAATCACTATGTCAACCTTTGCATTCCGGCTTGTTATCTGTTGTAACACAGTTTTGCCCGCTCCAAAAGGTCCCGGAATACAGTAGGTCCCACCCTTCGCAACAGGAAACAGTGTATCTATTATTCTTATCCTTGTTATAAGTGGTTCAGCAGGATCTAGTCTTTCCCTGTATAATGTAACGGGAATTCGTATAGGCCATTCAAACATCATACTTAATGGTATAAGCTGTCCTCTCTTGCCTTTAATGAGTGCAATCTGTTCCTTAACACTATATTTATTGGATTCAGCGATTTCTACAACCTCATACCTGCCGGATAGATGAAAAGGAACCATAATCTTATGCGTAAAACTACCCTCCTTAACCGTACCAACGGTATCAGCAGCCTGCAGTTTATCACCCGGCTTCACACAGGGTGTAAATGCCCATTCAGTCTCTTCCGGCAGGGCGTTAATATGCTTACCCCTATGAAGAAAAAAACCTAACTCCCCGGCCAGCTTATGAAGAGGATTCTGAAGGCCATCATAGAGCTGTCCCAGAAGTCCGGGCCCAAGTTCCACAGACAATAACTCACCTGTGAACTCAACAATATCATCCGTCTTTAGTCCCCTGGTATCTTCAAAAACCTGCAGGTCGGCTCTGTTTTTCCTTATGCGAATGACTTCTGCTTTAAGGCGGTTGTCACCCAAAACAGCATAGGCAACCTCATTCTGCTTGACATCACCTGCAAATTCAACCGTGATCATGTTTTTATTTATGCCAACAATCTTGCCTCTGTTTTTCATTGCTTACCAGGTTTTTAAGATTAAAATTCGAACGAAATCAAGGATATATGTCCCTCTCTTTCGAGAGGATTCCAGTATTGGACTCCTCTCGAAAGAGAGGCCTACCGTCAGGTCCGTCCGAACTGCATGGCCGGGCAGGAAGCCATGAGTTACATACAATAACCTGTCAGTAAGGGTTTAAGATTTTAAACCCCTGCTAATTTGTTAACTACCCGGAAAATCCTATCATACCTCAAAGAGGAAAAAAAGAGTTCTCACGCAAAGCCGCTATGAACGCAACTGGAAAAAAGTTTTATCTTTACATTTCTTTTCTGTATTTTCTTTGCGGCCTCTGCGCCTCTGCGTTAAAATAAAAGGCAAAAGTGCATGCATCTGTTAATCAGTATCAGGAGCGCCCTGACTGATAATGGCATTAAGTCTTTCCCTGCCCTCTTCGACATCAAAAGAAGATATTCTCTCAAGTATCTGAAGTTTGACAAAATAGACAATAAGTCTTTCTATATCAAAATAATGTCCGAACTCCAGTTCATCCAGGTACCGCCACCTTGCTTTATTAAGAATCTCTTCCGCCATTAGAGGAGAATTCGCATTAAAAGCTGCCTCTGCAAGGAGCGCCTGAGAGTGATCAACCATTTCATCACTTATGAATTCCTCAGGTTCCCGGCCCAAACTTTTTGCCCTTAACCTGACAAGTACATTTCTTATACCTCTCTCCCACCTGAAAAAACGTCTTATGGCACCTGGAGGCATGTCATCCTCCTCTGCATAGAATAAACTTACAGATCCAAGCATCTCAAAGTCGGTTCTCTTTAAATAGTTCTTGCAGCTAGCAAGGAAATCATTTCTCCCGATATGAGATCCTTCACTTAAGGAAATGTATGGTAATGATGTGATAACGTAGTAGTATTGTTCCTTCATTAATTTCTTGGTAACTGTTACTCACCGCAAAGACGCAAAGCTCGCAAAGAAAAAACAAATTTCTGTTGTAGGGGTTCAAAATTTTACCCGCCCGGTCTAGCCGTTAGTCAGCCCAACATGTATCCTGTCGGGGACGAAAACCCCTACTTTCACTTTGCGTCCTCTGCGACTTTGCGGTGAACTTACCTATCTTGTTCCTTTTTTAACGAATCTATAAAATCGTAAAGCCTTGGATTTAAATATTCAGCAAGGACACCGGCGATGCCTTCATCAGTGAAATCATAGTAAACATGACTGCCTTTCATACCTATGCGAAAACCTGCCTCGATGTCCGGGTGGACTTTAAGTTCAATGCCGGACTTTATTTCCTCATTAAGTTTTGATAAAAACCCTTCAAAGAGAGTGGCTCTATCTGATTCACTTACAAGCAATTCAATACTCAGCTCTCCCATATCATCCTTCTGCCATCCCTCTATAAGTTTCATTAGTACTGTTTCCAGAGTCTTACCGGACAAAACATTCTGATACTCTTTCTTAACAAGAGAATCAAATATTTCAGTAATGGATATTCGTATGCTGAGGATTAT
>JANLHC010000108.1 GCA_024654465.1 Candidatus Scalindua sp. | reverse complement strand
GAGCCTGAAGAAGGATTCTGCTATTGGATTCCTCTCGAAAGAGAGGACTGTCGGCAACCAATAATCCAATAGTACGAATCTTTCATTTGCACGAGTAACCGTTTTCTCTCATTGCTCGGCATAGCCTTATTTAGTCACACCAGCATACAGGCTGTGTCACAATTATGGATCTGATTCTCCACGGTACCATATTGTGTGTTACGTATCTTGGGTGCTACGATATATAGTACTTACTAACTGTATAAATTGTATTGTGACACAGCTTGATAGCTGGTGGTTTACTGTACAGATTAATTAAAAAATGGGCGAAGATTAGCGACATTAACAAATATCTGAGAGTTATAGTATTAGAAACCGGTGAAACTGTCCATAATGCCTTTTTTGATAGAACATTTCGAGAGGAAAACAGTGAAAGTTAAATATTTTTCAGATACAGATACTGCCCTAGTTGAATTTGCCAGCAATGAAATTGTTGAAACAAAAGAGATAAGTGAGAACGTTTATGTTGATCTTGATGATGCACTCCATAATTAAAGCCATTCATAACTTCAAAGCGTCTATCTTTCTATCCAAGTTTAAGAGCCTGAACTTTATCTCCTTTCCAACCTTATACTCCTCTTTCCCCGCGTAGTGACAGATCTCTCTGATTGCCGCAGGGTTCCCGCTTGATAACCGGAAGACCTCTTTTCTGAAATGATCCACCTTATCTATCACAAGGCCAAAGCTCTCTATAAAATGAGTTATCAACTCGTAAGCATACTTTCTATTAAGATTGTGAATCTCCAGCTTATCAAAGGAAAACAGAAGCAGAGACAGATCACCGATTTCCCCTGGATCAGGACTCCGCGCGATAAAGAGTGCCGGATGTTCATCAAGCAGGTTTTCTAAATACGAAAAGAACTTTGGCCCTACCCTTCCAATGTGATCAAATACAAGATACGGTTTTCCTTTATATATTTTTTTATAGAATAACTTCCTTAATGATAAAACATTCTGGCATGAGAGAAATGTGGAATCATAATCACCTTTCAGGAACCCGGCAAGAGATGTCTTAATAGTTGAACAGTTATCGGAATAAAGAACCCCATTGACACCTGTCTTATCAAGAACATGCTTTATAATGGATGTTTTGCCAACACTCTCCTGCCCGAAAAGGAACAGGTTCTTTCTCTGCGAAATGGCATCAACAATTTCCTCTATTTCATTAGCCCTTCCTATTAACACACCAGATCCTCTATATTAAGTTCAATGATTCCCGTAATTTCTCTAACTTTAGTCACTTTAGGTCACTTCACACTTTAGACACTTGACTGCCTGCCCGACAGCAGGCGTGCGGTTTTGCAGCACCGTGATAATAAGGGATTGTTTTGTGAAAGCGAGTAAAAAGTAGAAGAAAAATCAATAGAAATAATACGAATTTAATTATTTGTCAATTTGCAAGACCTCATTTGTTTTTCATGCACAGGGTATAGCTTCACATCCCCATTGCCTCCAGTTTATTTATCCTTTTCGAGATAATGATAATTAACCAGTTTGTTGGTTTTTTTGAATAGTGCTTGATTACTGGTGTCGTGGAAGTGGTAAACCCGGCATTTCTCAAGATACTCTCGTGTGTACTTTATCACCGGCTCAATACCGGCCTGTTTATCTGAAACAAAACCACTTTCACCCATTCTAGGATAAAGGCTCCACTGCCTGTTTGATGTCGTAATCGTGCAATATTCCCTGCAGAACACTAAGGAATCATCATCTAGATTTGGAGAAAATTCAACATGATAGCCGTTTATTCCTACTTTGAGATCAAGCATAATTTCACTGGTGTGTTTCGTGCCAAAATGAAAGAAGCGTTCAGCTCCACCTTCTGTCGCCACATAGTTTCTTAATCTTCCCTGAGACAAATGACTTAAAAAGGTGAACAGTGAAATCAGATTAGTTTTGCCTACCCCATTCGCGCCAATCAATATGTTGATATTTTCCATTGGCAAATCTAGCTTGACGATGGACTTAAAGCCACTAACTTTGATGTGTTTTAGATTTTTACTTTCTTTGGTCATATTCGTCTCTTCTTCTACAAATCACGCATTCGGGCAATGCAGTACTATTCTAAAACTACTTGTCTGCAGCACGCAGATCCAGTGCGGAAAGTCAAACCTTGATTAGTGATTAAATCTTTAAAGAAAATAGCAAAAGCATTAAGTGCATGTAAAGCTCTTACTTATTTTTAAACAAGTAAAACCATCTTTATGAAGTCATTTAGAATCTGGTAAAAGTGACTTGTAACTGCTGACGGCTCAAAGACATTATAAAATAGTGGGGTTGTTTTGCAAGACAAATACGCAGGGAAAAGCCTGCTTTATTAGTATTGCCGCTTATCCGACGGATGTACGTTGATCTGTCAACAAAGCAGTCTTTCCCTGTTATATTATTAGACACTTTAGTTTAAAAAATGAGTATATATATCATATTGTGAGGCAGGCAGTAAAATATTAAGATTTAAATTGAGAGTCCGTCCAGATGTGAACTGCTCAGCAATCCGGGCCATGGATTGAGTAATTAAGGCATTACTAATTTAGATGCGGATTTTCACCGGCTTCAGGGAAGATTTCGAAAACAATTAATTAGGTAATGGTACAACAGTTGCGATTTATACTAATAGAAAAATTCCGGCAACTATAGCGCAGAGCTTGAGACCGTGTAGAGTTGTAAAGATATCACAAATTATTCAGGCATTTGAAAGGAGTCGAAAGTTATGCGCTTATCAGGTATGAGCCAACTGGCAGCCGCAGTTAAAGAATCATTTGCAACCATTACTATAGACAGGCGTACAGAAGAAAATAATATTAAAAAGGTCCTACCGTCCATACAAAACAGATATATTGACTCAGTTGAGTTCAGCGACAGGGCATTAGAACTTTCCATGGGAACTGATACTGAAACGAGTTCCAATGAAAAGCTTGATACGGATCAAGGACAAGAGGAAAATCCTGGTGCAAATCAACAACAACCGGTCTTTACCGGAGCTGTACCACTCAACGTATTAGCTTGAGCGGGCAGGAACGCTTTCCTGTATCAGGCCCTCTCTACTTCCATAGCAATCACGCCTTGACCTTTTGGCCAGAAAGGATGAACAGGAAAGTCCGGCTCTGGTTCAAATTTTTTGATAATTGTGCAGGGGATGCCTGCTGTCTCAGAGCCTTTGCTGATCTTATGAGTGAGCTTAGCTGCGGTACCCTGCATGGTGTTGTCTGTGACGAGGAGACGCCCCTTTGGTGACAAAATTTTCAGACATGAGGCCACAAGTTTATAAAGATCGCTTTTGAGAAAAAAGCGTCCTGTTCCGGCTATTGAACGTACCGGCGGGTCAAGAATAATGCGTTCATAAGATTCAGAACGCTTCACCAGTTTTTCAATGCAGTTAAATACATTGTCCTTTATGAAACGAAATCGTTCTGCTTCGTGATCAATGTTGTTGAGTTCGAAATTTTCCCTGGCCCATTTATGACATTCCGGTGACGTGTCGACCGAAACTACCTGACTCGCCCCTGCGATAGCAGCGGTAAGGCTGAACGCTCCGGTATAAGAAAAAAGATTTAAGACACTCTTGTCCTTTGCATTCTGAGCAAACTCTGTCCTTGCCCCCCTCAAATCAAAAAAGAGTCCTGTGTCCAGACTGCCCATTGGCTGCACAAGATAGCTGACCCCGTTTTCCTGAACGCGAATTTTACCTTCCATAGGCATCCCGAGCAGAGCTCTCTCCTGAAGTTTGCCTTTGAGTTTGCGTCCTTTCTCACGGATTTTCAGGATGATGTGCTCTGGTTTCAAAGTCGCCATAACTTTATGGAGATTATAATCAACCAGGTCAGACAGCGCCCAGCTTTCCAGTGAGAGTATCAGCGTGCTACCGTAAGAATCCAGAAAGAATCCGGAAAGATTGTCACCGGGGCCATTTACCAGGCGAACTACTTCCCCCTTTGAGATTTCCTGAACAGAGCGTTTTATTAAGGCATTCTCAAGCCGTGAGACAAGGTCCACGCCGGGATCGCCTTCACTACTCGATATTAGATGCATGGCGTTGTTGGTGGGATCAATACACCCCCAGCTGAGAAATGCGCCCTGGCTATCCCGAAGCTTACACCAGCCTGTTTCTGTAAAATCAAGGTCATCCGGTAAGCGGTCCAGAATAAGACGTGGCAAACCCTCTTTAATACGATTAGCAAGAGGAAGCGGAGGGCAAAGTGTTCTGAATTTGAGTTTAGTTGAGTTTAATTTCATAAAGTCTTGATTCCTGTCTTATAAAAATTTATTAAGATTACCTGGATTCTTTGTTCTCATGACATTTCATCATTTTCCCATTTTCCCTCGTGTTTAGTACCGTCTGCCAAAGTCCATGTTCCCCGTCCATTCCGCTTATCATCTCTCCATTCGCCCACATACGTATTACCATTTGCCCAGGTATATGTTCCCTGCCCGTCCCTCTTACCATCTCTCCATTCACCTACATAAGTATCACCATTCGCGAAATTAGCCGCTCCTTGTCCATGTATCTCGTCATCTTTCCATTCACCTGCGTATTTATCACCATCTTCAAAAACAGAAGCACCTTCTCCATTCCTCTTGCCCTCTTTCCATTCTCCCACATATCTATCACCGTTTGCATAAGTTTCTGTACCCTGTCCATTCCGCTTATCATCTTTCCACTCACCCACATATCTATCACCGTCTGCCCAGGTATATGTTCCTTCACCATTTCTCTTGCCCTCCTTCCATTCTCCCACGTATGTATCACCGTTTGCATAATTTTCTATACCTTGTCCATTCCGCTGACCATCTCTCCACGCACCCACATATTTATCAGCATTTGCATAAGTTTCTGTACCTTGTCCATTCCGCTTGTCATCTTCCCATTCGCCGATGTATATAGCCCCATCTGTCCAGGTATATGTTCCTTGCCCTTGCCTCTTTCCTTCTCTATATTCACCCACATATATATCACCGTTAGGCCAGCTACAGGTGCCCTGTCCATGCTTTTCGTTATCTTTCCGTTCTCCCATATATTTAACACCGTTAGGCCAGGTGTATGTACCGTGGCCATTCTTCATGTTATCTTTCCATTCACCGATGTATATAGCCCCATCTGCCCAGGTATATACCCCCTGTCCATTCTTCTTGCCTCCAATCCACTCACCCACATAGGTATCACCGTTAGGCCAGCTATATGATTCATGCCCATGAGCCTTATCATCTTTACGTATTTGCACCTGTAGCTCCTTGATTTCATCAGAGAACTCTTTCCTGCCGGCATCTTTAGTTTCCTTTAACGTTTTATTTTTACCAAACCACATTTTAGCTCCTTTCTAATAAACTCTTTGTTTTCCTGAGAAAATTCCTTATCCTCAGCAGATGACCCTGAAGAGGTCGTTATACACTAAATCGGAAATGCATAATATCGCCATCTTTTACCACATAGTCTTTTCCTTCAATTCTTAAGAGTCCTTTTTCCTTCACCTTTAGTTCTGACTTGTGCATTGCGAGATCATCGTAGCCGAATACCTCCGCACGAATGAAGCCTCGTTCGAAATCAGAGTGAATTACACCTGCCGCCTGTGGCGCTTTTGTTCCGTTGTCAATGGTCCAGGCACGCACTTCCTTTGGCCCTGCGGTAAAATATGTGCGGAGTCCCAGTAATGTATATGCTTCACGTATCAATCTCTTGAGACCGGATTCCGTTATTCCCATATCCTCATAATATTCCGCCTGTTCCGAAGGGTCCATTTTGGCAATTTCCGCTTCAACATCTCCGGAAAGGACAACACATTTTGAATTCTCTTTTTCCGCGTAAGCGGTAATGGTATCGATATGTCCTTTGTCTTTCTCTAAATCAAAGACATTTATTACGTATAATACCGGTTTTGCGGTAATTAGATGCAGGTCTTCAGTGCATAATCGCCTCTCATTCGAAAGAGGTAACAGTCGCATAGGTGTGCCGTTATTCAAACCGTCCAGTACTTCTTTAAGAATTGCAATCTCCTCCAGTAACTTCTTGTCTCCGGTCTTCGATAGTTTCTCGTTTTTCTGTATGCGTTTTTCTACCGTTTCGATATCCGCAAGGAGCAATTCAGTATGGATAATTTCAATATCCCTGATTGGGTCTACACTTCCTTCCACGTGCACGGTATCTTCTTTTTCAAAGCAGCGTACAACGTGCAGAATGGCATTTACGCTCTTTATATGTCCTAAAAACTTATTTCCCAACCCTTCTCCTTTACTGGCGCCTTTTACCAAACCGGCAATATCTACAAACTCAACCATTGCAGGAATTGTTTTTTCTGGGGGGATAAATTCCGTTATTTGATCTAATCGCTCATCTGGTACTGCCACGACTCCGACATTGGGGTTGATGGTACAGAATGGATAATTTTCCGAAGCCACACTGGACGACGTTAATGCATTAAAAATTGTAGATTTGCCTACGTTAGGCAATCCGACAATACCACAGTTTAAACCCATAGCCTGAATTCCTTTTCTTATTTCATGTTAAAGACAATAATATAAAAATTTTTGTATTTGCCATTATAACACAAACAACAGCAATCTTTAATAATTAAGTTGGACGCAGGCTGAAACCTTTTGTACATATAAGAACAAAGATTGAAATTAACCGCAGATTATGCAAATTTACCCTGAAAGACAAGGGAATAAGAAATTCCTTATGCTAATCCACAGAAAACAAGGAGGAAGGTAAAGAATGATTTTAGACTCGGATTAATACAGATACTTGCCAGATAGGCTTTGGAAGGAAATGTATGCTGTCAAAGGTAGAAATGATGGATTGAATAGTTTGTCAATATTAAAGATGATATATTACATCCTTGCAATAATAAATTTGAATTTATGAAAAACATATCTGTCATTTTGAAAGATTTGCCTCTGACCATTAAAGCAAAGGCACGAATAAAGAATAGAAGCAAGAAGCAATATCTTGCCCTATTCTTCATTAACACTCTTTCTCAAACGCCTCTTTCGAACTGTTACGGGTTTTATTTCGTTTGCTTATCCTGCGCTTTCCTGGTCTTTTGTTCATGTTTCTTCGTTATCTGTTTCTTACTCTTGTCCTTATCTTTCTTACCACCCTTGTCTCCCATTGCTTGCTCCTTCCCTGTTGTCAGCTATCTCCTCGACGTGTGGGATGTCACTACGTTGTGAACTCTCGCTTTGGCGTACCTTCATTGTCCAAGAAGCTGACAGTTAAATAGATTGCGTCTATGCAATCTGATATAAACACGTATAGTCTATCACGAATAGTATGGATAGATATAACCTTATTTCCAGCTTGTTCAGTTTTCCAGCCGTTTTCTGCTCAAATCCTTTGATCCTATTTCTTGCTATTATCTGCGTTTTCAATTGACAGGAGTATTATATAGGGTAGGATGCACTGGTTGTTAAACTATTATCAAATTTATTAAAAAGGATAATCATGAATATACGTTACAAAGATTACGATTTGGATGCTGCACCAGCAAAATCATATGATAAAGATGAATGGATGACTTCAGTTCATATCAACAAGCTTAGTTCCGATGGTTATAAAACAAAGGCGTTTTATTGTAAAGAAATTTTTGACACCAAAGAAGAGGCTGATGATCACTCAATGAATTTAGGTAAACAGATAGTTGATGGTGAACATCCTGATTTCAAAATTGATTTTTAGTCATTCAAACGGCAGGCGGGCGGACTATAGATCCGGAATCTATTGCTCATGTAAGTACTTAAAAATCGAAGATCAGACATGATGATAGAGAAGTGTCTGACACTATTATATAATCACCAGGTGTATTTTGTAGATGTTTATTACCGGCCTTAATCGTCTCTCTCAAAAAATGTCTGACAGTTGCTGATTCTAAACTGGTATGAACTTCTTTGTAGTCATAATGCGCAGATATGAGTAGTGTCGTTATTGTCGCCATGGAGGCAACAAACCAACGGATATTAACCGCACATATTGCAAATTGTAAAATGCTTACTGCATCCCTATGAAACCAATGCCATTTTACTGTCAATGCCTGTACCGGTATTGCCTTCCATACCGGTATCACTATCACGTGTGCAAATGTAAAGACAGATATAAAGCAATAGATTACAGCACCGGCAATTGAAACATATAACGCAAATGTGGCAATAAAATGTTCATCAAATAAGCCTGTTAATTGTTTTGTACCGGCCGCAAATAAACATATCGCAAGCACAATTTCCCAATACCCCACCGTAAATGGTATTACCCAACTGCTGCTTACCTGTTTTCTTATTGCCAGGATAATAAGAAGCGGTAACCACCATAATCCTACAGACCAGAAAAATAGAGAAAAACCTTTCAAGAAGGGAAGTAACTCTACAAGCGACCCTCCAGTCAATTGTATCTGTTGATATAATGCCGCAGATACAATTGTCGTAACCGCCGCAGCTCCGATATTCATCCAATACGATGACAGTTCTGTATCACGTGTAACCTGATAAAATAAAAGCCTCCAGATCATGAACGTCATAAATATCAGGTACAAAAATGTCCCAATAGACCACAACGCAAACGAAAAAAATTGGATAAGCAGTGTATGTCCTGTCACCTGTCCTGCAACATCTATACTCAACAAGGCCGTAAACTGAGTGCCTATCGTAACAAAGAACCAGCTTCCGTTCAGAATATCTTCAATCTTTCTGCCTTCAGATTTATGGTATAGAAACAAAATAGTAAATGAAGATAGTGTGATACCTATCCAGAGGACAATAGCTGCAAGCCAGAAAACATTTGCAACGGTATACCAGCCAAACAGTCGGGAAACACAGATACCTGTGAGGCTTACCAACCCGACAAGAGAGTGAGAATACAGCATCTTTGCAGGATCGAGCAATTCGATCAAGAGATCTTCATAGTATAGGACAGCCTTTATAATCATAAAAACCGCCACGGCAAAGAATACACCCAAACCTGTAATAAGGAGATAGGGAGATGCTGTGTTATATCCATAAGACGAAGAACTGAGCGACATCATGGCAGCAGCTATGGCTACAATAAACCAGCGGGTGTTTATCGAATACGATGCAAGTTGTAAAATGTTTATTGTACCTCTGCTTAGCCAATGCCATTTTATTGATAATGCCTGTAAAGGTATTGTTTTCCATACGGGTATCACTATCAGATGTGCAAGAGTAAAGGCAGATGCAAAACAATAGACCACGGCACCGGCAATCGAAAAATACAAAGCAAATGTGCTAATGAAATGTTCATCAAATAATCCGGTTAATTGTTTTGTACCGGCAGCAAATAAACATATCGCAAGCACAATTTCCCAATACCCCACCGTAAACGTTATTGCCAAACCTTCGTTAATCTGTTTTCTTATTGCCAGAATGATCAAAAGCGGTAACCACCATAACCCTATAGACCAGGAAAGCAGAGAAAACCCTTTTAAGAACGGAAGTATCTCAACAAGCGCCCCCCCAGTCACCTGTATCTGCTGATATAATGCCACAGATACAATTGTCGTAATAGCTGCGGCTCCTATGTTCATCCAATACGATGATAGCTCTGTATCATGGGAGACCGGATAGAAAAGAAAACGACAGATCATAAACGTCATAAAGATCAGATATAAAAATGTTCCAACTGACCAGAGCGCAAACGAAAAAAACTGGATAAGCAGTGTATTCCCTATCACCTGTCCCGCAACATCTATACTCAACAAGGCAGTAAATTGAGTGCCTATCGTAACAAAGAACCAGCCTCCGTTCAGGACATCTTCAATCTTTCTGTCTTCAGATTTACGGTATAGAAACAGAATAGTAAACGACGACAGTGTGATAAATACCCAGAGAACAATAGCTGCAAACCAGAAAATATTTGCAACGGTATGCCAGCCAAACAGCCGGGAAGCACAGATACCCGTAAGGCTCACAATCCCGACAAGCGAGAAAGAGTACTGAAGCTTTTCAGGGTCGAGCAACTCTCGCATGAGATCTTCATAATATAGGACAGCCTTTATAATCATAAAGACTGTCACGATAAAGAATACTCCCAGGCCTGTAATAAAAAGATAGGGAGATGCAGAGTTATAGCCATAAGACGAAGAACTGAGCGCCATCATGACCGTAGCCATGGCCGCAATAAACCAACGGGTGTTTACCGAATATGACGTAAAATGTAATATACTCATACTATTTCTGCATTACCGGTTTCACTTTTCCATCAATGCCTGTAACGATATCGTCTTCCACATTCATTTCACTATCAACCGCAGTAAAACCATTTTCTTCCCCTGCTATTTTATTATTAGTCTTTATAAATGTCTTCTTTTCCATAAAAGAGAGGCACATCAGGCACACAAGAGATATGAAGATGAATCCTAATGAATTATTGTTGGTATAATCTTTGATTGTACCAGTTATTATCGGGATAAAGAAACCACCAAGCCCTCCGGCAGCTCCCACCATACCTCCTGCAGTACCGGTGTCTTTTGGAAAATATTCCGCAACAAGCTTAAAAACAACACCATTTCCGATACCTAATAGACATGCCATGCAATAAAAAGCGACAATGGCAAACGTCAGAGAGCTGTTCAGGTTGAGATATAAGAGCACACCAATGAGTGAAATGGTAAGAAGTGTTAAAAGATTTCTTCCGGAAAAGATGTCCCCCAGATATCCGCCTAATATCCTCACAAAAGTTGCGAGAAATACAAAAATTGAAGTTAATGTACCTGCTTTTATCGGTGAAACATCAAACGTATCTCTGAGATACGTAGGCAGCATCAACGCAAAACAGACAAAAAAACCGAAGGTCATAAAATAGAAAAGAGAGAAAACCCAAATTAAATGAGAAGATTTATACACCTTAAGTTTATCATTGAGTGTTTGAGGCTTTAGATTCTCAGGCCTCGGTGCATCAACAGCAAAGAACCAGTAAGCGACAGCCATAAAAAGCAAAGGAAAAGAATAATAGATAAACACCTTGTTCCATCCTACTGATTCCGCGATAAAAGGCGCTCCAAAGACTGCCAGAGCAGTGCCTACATTTCCCACACCAAAAATTCCCAGTGCCAATCCCTGTTTTTCTTTGGGATACCATTGCGACACCTGCGGAACACCAACTGCAAAGGATGCTCCGGCCACACCAAAGAAGAACCCGCATACCAGCAAGAGCAGGTAACTATGCGCAAAACTTGCAAAGAACATGGGGAAAAAGGTAAATAACATCAGCAGGCTGAAAACCTTTCTTCCTCCATATTTATCTGTCAAAATACCAATAGGTACTCTGACAATCGAACCGAGTAAAACCGGCGTCGCAAGCAACAATCCTACTGCCGATGAGGACAGATTGAATTCCGCCTTCATATATACAGCTAAAGGGCCAAACAGGGACCAACCGGCAAAGCACACGGCAAAAGCTAACGTAGCAAGTATCAGCACCCTTGTGTTTCCCTGTAATGTATTTGCAGAGTTATTCATAAGACAATTATCTCCTGTAATCTATAATATAAGGTAAAAAAAATAATCAGAGTAATCATAGTTTTGAAATACTATATGGACTGAGAAAATTCGAAACTGGACTGCACCTTTGCGGGTAAATTGTAATAATGATCATCAACAATAATCTTACTGTCTTGTTTTATATAAAATAACCTGTCGTCTTTTCCTTTCATCAGAGTGAAAAATCCATTTACCTTTCCATCTCTTACCAGCATGGACAATGTCTTCTCATGATCATATGGATGTGCATACAGTTCATTAATCTTTCTCCCAATTGCATCATTGGGAGATGCGAAACCGAGAAGCCTTGCGCCTTCAAGATCAATATTCAAAATGACACCATCATATGATGACTCATATTCAAACCATCCTTTCTTTGTCCCTTTTACTTCAACTTCAGGTTTCGCATCCTGTTTTATTACTTCTTTCTTTGTTGACAAAGTTGCATTGTCCATGAATAATTCCTTTCATAATACAATAGTGTTCTAAAAATAGAGTACTGACAAACATAACCATACCTCACATCATTCTTTAAAAACATTAATCCCACATTGCTAATTGTTTTTCCAGATGGAAATCTTCTCTTTTTACAAACGCTTCTTTTCTGTTCTCCGGTTGAAGAATAATTTCAGATTTCAATTTACGATATTCCTTTTTGAACTCTTGAATATTCTCCTCGATAAAGCTTTCCCCTTTTCCGATATTAATTGTACCGATTTTTCCAAATACACTGAAAGGATTGGGTACCTTGTACTGTTGTTCTCTGCCGTAACCAAGCTCTTTATTCAATTGATATCCGTCCAGGATAGCTATCAGGAACCCTACCGTTACAATAACCGCTACGCCAATTAAAGTTTTCTTGGGAAGTGCCATATTCTTTATCATGTAACCAAGACTTATCTTTCTGTGAATCAATGAGGCGATAACTATTGCAGGGATAATAATTACGAACATGAGAGACTTTATCATGGTATTAATGTTATTTACCGTAACAAATGCCTCATCCACATCTAATTCCACTATGAGCCCCATATCCAGATCTTTCAGCCATGACCAGGCACCGACAACTTTAATCCCACCATAGTCACGGTATCCGTTGAGGTTGTTACCGGTTCTCTTTTTTGTTACACACGCCTCTACCCCTTTGGTTAGCATATTTATATCAGGGTCTTCGACGGCGTGACACGTTCTGCAGCTATTACCCGTACCTTTCATATGATGACGGGAAAACCGTGATTCTGTAACCATGATACCGTCTTTATTTACCAGATAGGTTTCTCCAGTCTTACCTAAAGCAAAGTTCTTCATTACACCATTCAGCTTTGACATGTCCATCCAGAGTATGACAGCCCCGGCAACCTGATGGTCCTTTTTCTTGATAGGGTACGAAATAAAAAGAGACGGCGCTTCGGCATGTTGTCCTCTGGCGGTAATGATATTCGGTGCGTTCGGTATGCTCTGCCATGGAATGTATTGCTGAGAAGGCATTTGCCTGTGGATATTATTGACAGAGAAGTGAGTAATACTGGAGATATATGATTTTCCATCATACAGAGTTTCCCTGACATTTTTAAAGATGTCTTCCTTCTCGATATCCATATTCATAAATAATTTTTCATCTGCAGTAGTCATGTGTATTTTACCGGTGGCATCACACACAAATATACCTTTATAATCATAATCTGTCTTTGCGCATTCCAATTGAGTCTTTAGTCTTAAATACTCCTGCTCGTTTCCTCCGTTTATAATGCTCATGAAATCTTTGTTGCCGTAGATCAATTCGGTACTTTGAATAGCGTCAGAAATAGAGCGTGCGTGTGATCTTCTCTCCTCCAGAAAAAAGGCAAGAAGATTTTTCTGTTTAAGCAGCGCCTCATCCAGATTTGTTTTAACATGCTGTTTCAGCTCACTCTTTGCATGTGGAAATGCCACAACTCTAAATAAGATAAGTGGGAATAAGGCAAAAAATATTAGGGTAACAGTAATGATGACTATGCTTTCTTTAAATAACCTTTTCACATTCACACCTCTTCCAGGATAAAATTTCTATGGCAGATGCATTATTCTTGCCAGAGTTCAAAAATCAATTATTTCGTTAATAAGACACAACGTAATGTCTTCCATGCTGAACGGTTTCATGATTACCTTCCTCGCTCCCTTACCGATTGCTGTCCTTGCCAGATCCCCACACGTGTAAGCAGTAATAATTACAATATTACACGGATAATGTACTCTTTGTATCTGCTCTAACAACTCAACCCCCATCCATACCAGGCATTTTCATAACCTTAATATCCGGAAAACCGTTATTCTTATCCAACTAACTTTAGCAATCAATATGCCTATAAAAATTAACAAAGCACACATTACTCATAAGTGTTTTCTGTTCATGGAGATAAGCTTTTGAAATAATTAAATGAACGACGTACATCAAAACAGTACTGCAACCTTTTTGTCTCACATGTTTGTTCTTAAAAAAGCATAACAGTTGAATATGAAAAGAGATAGCGCCAGGAAACAGAAAGGTTATAAGTGGAAACAATTTGGTTGCAGTTCTTTGGATTAAACGCGTCATACCTGCATTATGTAGTAATACAAGTTTATCCATGAATTATACTCTTTTCAAAGCATCGCTTGTAGGCGGAACAGCCCTGGTTTCCGGCTATATCGGTCATCGATCAAAAGAGTTGGTTATTCAGGCCATCAAAGAACAGGAGGAAAAAAAGTTTATCAAAAACATATTTGGACGTTATGCCACTGGAGAGGTAGTGGAAGATGCTCTAAGAAGAGATTTAAAGCTAGGTGGAGAGGAAAGGGAAGTTACGATCCTTATAAACATCTGATTTCTACAATACTCTCGCTTCATTGAAAATTTATCCTCTGCCTGATTGTTAATAAGTAAATACAACCGATTTCTGCGCCAATGCCTTAATTGCGTATGGATTTACAATAGACGGTTTAGTACCGGCGCTATAAGCCTCAAATTTACTTCCGTATAGATGATTCAATAATCCTTCTGCCATTTGGGAGCGAACGGAATTATGAGTACAAATAAACAGAATTCAATAGTTATGCACTATATATCAATAAATCTTAACGCAGAAAAAACTTGCTTGACAGAGAAAAAAATAAGATTAGAGTAGTTAAACAAACGTTTAGTTAATGCAATATTAATATTAAAATCTGAATTATTTGAAAAACGTACAAGGAGTTAGAAGGTGGCGGATAAAAAAAGTAAAGAGATCAAAAAAAACAGTAAGGAAGTTATCCTCAGGTCTGCCAAAGTACTGTTTGCAATGCAGGGTTTTGAATTGACTACTGTAAGGGAAATCGCCGGAAAAGCTGGTATTAATGTAGCAATGGTCTATTATTACTTCAATACTAAGGAAGAACTCCACCAGAATATTATTGATAATGCTTTCAAAAGTTTTTCCCAGTCCCTGAAGGAAGGAGTTGGTCAAGGAAAAGGATCGGAAGATAAGATATACGATGTTATAAAGGTATATATTACCTTCCTTCATCACCATAAGGACATTCATCGGATTATCCTTAGAGAGACTATATCCCAGTCAAAACACATTGATATGATTGTGAAAAAATATATTTCAAGGAATTTCGACCTTGTACATAGCATAATCAAGGAGGGCGTTCAGAAAGGGACTTTCAGGGAGCACGACTCAACGCTTTCAACATTCAGTTTGATAGGTATGATCCTTTACTATTTCACCTATGAACCCATCTTTATAAGACTGATCTCACCGGAGAAAAGAAAAAAACCTATTACCGAATTTCTCCCCGACCATATCTTTAATTTGTTTATAGAAGGAGTAAAAGGTTGAAACAATTCATAAACAATATTTTATGTTATGTAAATTTTCGCAAAGATAACAAAAGTAACGCCTTTACACAGAGAGCTTTAATTATCGAGGCATCGAATATGCTTTTGGTGATAACCTGCACAACTCTTTTCGCAACTATCACATCCGCTCAGGGTCAAGGTTCTGAAGTAAAAGTCAAACCGGTTGAATTCAAGAGCGCTGAAATACGTCGTACCGTTACCGGGAACCTACGCGCTTACCGCCGCTCAGATGTTGCGAGCCAGGAGTCCGGTCTTGTTGTTGAGGCTGACAGGAGAGAAGGGCAGGTAGTAAAAAAGGGTGATATATTGGCAGAGCTCGATTCCCGGAAGCTCAAGCTTGAGGTTGAACAGGCAGACCATGACGTTCAAATAAAACTGGCCGTAATCGAACAGCGAAAAGCCGAGCTTGCAACCTACCAGGAGGAATTAAACCGGAGAACTAAGTCGCAGGAATTGGCTGCAGGGGCAGTCAGTAAGGAAGCCATCCGACGCGCAAAAATGGTTCTTGCCGTTGCAAAATCAGCACAAAAGGCAGCGGAAAGTGATTATAAACTTGCCAGCGCACATCTTTCTCTCCTTAAGGTAAGACTGGATGATACCGTGATACGTGCACCTTTTGACGGAAATATTGTCAAAAAATACGCAGAAACAGGTGAGTGGGTTAATCCAGGCGGTCCCATAGTTACACTGATATCAACTGGTGCTATTGAAGCCGTCTTCGAGGTGTCTGAGAATTTTTCAATGCAAAGGCTTCAATCATTGAAAACAATTACTGTTAATTTAAAAGAGCGGAATATTCAGATTGAATCGGAGGATATTAAAGTCATTCAGGACGTCGACCATCGTTCAAGACGTTATATTCTGATAGCCGTGCTGAAACCAAAGAAACATTTTTTTGCTCCTGGAATGAGCGTAACCGCCACAATTCCAACAAATGAAATGGGTGATTACCTGGTCATTCCCACTGACTCTGTTATGAGGGATTCGGGAGGCGAGTTTGCGTATAAGATAGGCAAGGGAAGCGATGGAAATTCTATCGCCGTTCCCGTTTCTCTGCGCGTACAGTTTGCAATAGATGATTGTCTGTGTGTAGAATCAAGCGATCTCAGGAAAGGAGATTTAATCGTAGTCGAAGGCAATGAACGTTTGCGTCCCATGTCACCGGTAACCATCTTAAAAGCGGATAAAACATGAATCTTATTAAAAAAGCAATTGAACAGCCCATTACCGTTGCAGTTGGTATTATACTGATAATCATTGCGGGTATTATTGCGATTACAAGAGTTCCTGTTCAAATGACTCCGGAAGTGGAGGATACCGTCATTGCGGTCACTACCCGCTGGGAGAACGCAAGTCCTCAGGAGGTAGAATCTGAGATCATTGATGATCAGGAAGAAAAGCTTCAGGGATTGTCAAACTTGCGGGGTATGAGCAGTCTCAGTCAACGGGGACAGGGGCAAATTCGTCTGGAGTTCGCAACAGGCGTTGACAAAGACGTCGCCCTGCGCGAGGTAAGTGACAAGTTAAGAGAGGTTCCGGATTATCCGAAGGACGTTCTTGAACCTGTTATTGATGACACAGATCCTGAAAGCAATGACTACATCGCATGGTTTCTGATTAGAACTCCCGACCCTGATTTTGATATACAATCCCTGCAGGATTTTGTTGAAGACAGGGTACAGCCCATTCTGGACAGAGTGCCCGGGCTTTCAGAAAGCAATGTTCTGGGGGGGAGAGAACGGGAAACCCAGATTCGCTTTGACCCTGTGTTGATGGCTCAACGCCGGATAACCGTTCCGGATTTCATTCGCGCGATACAGGCGACAAATTATAATTTTTCAGCAGGCGCCCTGGCGCAAGGTAAATTAGATATCCGTGTCCGCGCCCTGGGCAGGTTCAGCTCACCTGATCAGATTCTTGATACGATAATAAGACAGGATGAATCGGGACCGGTTTACGTGCGGGATGTTGCGACTGTAGCAGAAACGCTCAAAGAGGAGACAGGTTTTATCCGGTCCAACGGGCAAAATGTACTGGCTATGAATTTTCAGAAAGAGCCGGGCGCCAACGTGATGGAGGTAATGGAAAAGCTGAAAGAAGAGGCAGAAAGGGTTAGAGCTGAAGGCGGAATTCTGGACAGCTATGCAAAATCGCATGGAATTAAAGGCGGGTTAGAGTTTTTTCAAGTCTACGATCAAACCGATTACATCAATCAAGCGCTTGATCTTGTCAAGAGCAATATTGTTTTTGGCGGAATACTTGCCGTAATTGTCCTGATCACCTTCCTGAGGTCTCTTCGAGCGATTGGCATTATCGCCATCGCAATTCCCATTTCAATAGTTGGCACTATTGTAATTATGGTAGCTCTGGGCCGCAGTGTTAATGTTATAAGTCTGGCTGGAATGGCCTTTGCCGTCGGGATGGTTGTCGATAACTCTATCGTTGTGCTGGAAAATATTTATCGGCATATGGAAATGGGAAAATCGAAAATCAACGCTGCGCTGGACGGCGCGGTGGAGGTCAGCGGCGCCGTATTGGCGTCTACTCTTACAACCCTGCTGGTATTTATCCCCATTCTTTTAATCCAGGAAGCCTCGGGACAACTTCTGCGGGACATTGCATTAGCCATTATTTCAGCGGTAGGGCTAAGCTACATAGTGTCGATTACAGTAGTGCCATGCGGTGCAGCGTTGTTTTTGAATGTGAATGGTACAAAACAGCTGAAACAGGAAAAAATACAGACCGGGAAAACTGCGGACGTTTCAACAGGAAAACTTGCGGGAATTATCCACTCTTTCAGAACCGTCCACTACTATCTCTCTAATTTTCCCCAATATCTGCACAGACTGGTATATTGGCTGAACGGAAGCATGATGAGAAGGGTTTTGATAATTTCTGTTTTTATCATTGTGACTTTTTTGGGAATCATTGTAACGATACCCCCGATTGATTATTTGCCTTACGGAAATAGAAATTTAACTTTCGGACTTATGATACCGCCTCCGGGATATAATGTGGCGAAACTTAAAGAGCTTGGCAAGCGTGTCGAAGAAAAAATACGACCTTTTTGGGAAGCGAATGAAAATCCGAATGGCATGGACAATCACCTGTACGGAGTGCCCTCAGATACGGCTCCGAATTCTCCCCTCATCACCCCTCCGCCGATCAAGCATTACTTCCAGGGAGGAGGAAGAAACGGAGCGACGCTTTTTCACGGATGTATCAGCGCTGATCCCAGGCGTGTCGTGGATCTGGTAGCATTATTTAAGGCGTCGACAACACAGGACACGCTTCCGGGTGTATACTCCTTTGCGTTTCAAAGTCCGTTATTCCGTATTGGCGGCAGAACGGGAGGCGCCGTAAAGATTGATCTGACCGGCTTCGATCAGGAAGACATCAGTCAGTCCGCGTCAGCTTTGTATGGGACACTGGTTCAGGAGTACGGATCCACTGCCGTTCGTCCGGATCCGGCAAATTTTAATGTGCAGGCTCCAGAACTGCAGATAATACCTGATCTTGACCGGTTAACGGACCTTAATCTGACCACTGAAGATCTTGGCCTGACAGTTCAGGCAAACGGCGACGGAGTACTTTTTCGTAAAGATTATCACCTTGGCGGAGATATCATTGATTTAAAATTGATTTCCAGGAATGCCGTCGACCAGACCACGATTACAAATTTTGGCGACACAAAAATGGCTACTTCTGACGGGGTTATCATGGAACTGAACACGGTATCAGATTTTAAATGGGTAAGGGAGCCTGAAGAAATCAAGCGAGTAGACCGCCAGAGAGCCGTAACGCTGGAGTTTACCCCGCCTAAAGGGCTGCCGCTTCAGACGGCTATCAACGGGATCAACCGGAAGGTTTCTGAATTAAAGCAGGCAAATGCGATTCTGCCCGGTGTAGAGATTCAACTGGCGGGTTCCGCAAGCAAGTTGACCGAAGTGAAGGAGGCGCTGCTTGGAGACGGAAGCGCTCTGGGTACGCTGACAAGCGCGTTATTTCTCGCCATAGTGATTGTATACTTGCTCATGTGTATTTTATTCCAGAACTGGATATATCCATTCGTCATTATGTTCAGTGTTCCGCTGGCCACTCTTGGCGGATTTCTGGGCTTAGCGCTGGTTCACTACTGGAGCGTAGTTGACCGCTACATGCCCGTACAAAACATGGACGTTCTCACGATTATCGGATTCTTCATCCTGGCGGGCGTGGTTGTCAACAATGCGATCTTGATTGTAGCGCAGACATTGAACTTTTTACAATATGACAAAAAACTGGAACCCCGCAAGGCGATTTCAATGTCGGTTGAAAGCCGTGTCCGCCCCATCTTCATGAGTATGTTAACTTCGGTGGGAGGCATGCTGCCATTGGTTTTAATGCCAGGTTCAGGAGCAGAACTTTACCGCGGTTTGGGCGCTGTTGTGGTGGGAGGGTTGTTTGTTTCCACTATATTCACATTGGTTCTTATTCCAATTTTATTAGGTCTGATGTTTGATCTGAAAGACAAACTAAGATCTGTAACACGTTTTCGACATGTCACAGGGGTATTGCTGCTCATGTTCCTTTTCAGCGGCTGTGCGGTTGGAAAAAATTACATTCAACCCCGTACAATGGTGAGTGAGGATTGGCAGACCGGCCTGGAGCGCGGATTGGTCTCAAAGCCGTCGGACCTGAAACAGTGGTGGACAAGTTTTGAAGACACGCAACTAAATGAATTGATAAGAGAGGCGGTTGACGGGAATTACGATATAAAGGTTGCTGTCGCCAGGATAAAAGAGGCGCGCGCCAGGCGAGGCATTGCCATCGCTGGTCTGTTCCCGTCAATTGATGCGTTAGGGTCGTACTCAAAAGCCAGAAATTCAGAGACTACTGATACAGGCATTAAGAATGTCTCTTTTAACAAGAGACAAACGATTCCCATGGAAATCTATTCTACCGGATTCGATTCCGCGTGGGAACTTGATATATTTGGAGGCGTAAGGCGTTCCGTTGAAGCAGCTAGCGCAGAAGTTGACGAAATCCATGCCGAACTGCACGATATTATGGTAACCCTGCTTTCGGAGCTTGCGGTAAATTATATAGAGTTAAGAAACACTCAGAACCGTTTAGGGATTGCCAAAGCCAATGTCAAAACTCAGGAAGAAACCTTGAAATTGACAAAGGCACGTTTTGATTCGGGGCTTACGGATGAACTAGATACCGCGCAAGCTGAAACAAATCTGGAAAACACACGTGCGCAAATTCCTGTTCTCGAAGAACAACTGAATCATGCGTTAAATCGAATAGCCGTCTTAACGGGAAAACAACCGGGCGCGCTCAATATCCAATTAACCGGAATAGGCTCAATTCCGATACCGCCAAAAGAAGTTGCGATCGGCCTGCCTGCCGCACTTTTGCGAAGAAGACCTGATATCCGCATGGCTGAACGAGTTTTAGCAGCGGAAACAGCTCGTATAGGAGTAGCTGAATCTGATCTCTATCCAAAGTTCTTTCTCAAAAATTCCTTTGGATTTAGCGCGTCTAATGGAGGAGATATGTTTAAATCGGGAAGTCAGACCTTTGGAGTTGGCCCGTCAGTGACATGGCGCATATTTTCTTCCGGTCAAATCAGAAATAACATCAAGGCTCAAAACGAGCGGGAAAAGCAGGCCCTCTATCGTTTCCACAATACAGTTCTTTCCGCCCTGGAAGAAGTTGAAAGCGCTATTATCTCATATTCCCGCGAAATGAACAGAAGAGATACTCTCCAAAAAACAGTCAAAGCGGCGGAAAAGTCAGTAAAGCTGGCAAAAGTTCAGTACACAAACGGTCTAACCGATTTTAACAACCTCTTGCTTGCGGAACGATCTTTATTTATCTTTCAGGATCAACTTTCCATTAGCGAAGCACGAGTCAGCAAGAATCTTATCTCGCTGTATAAGGCATTAGGCGGCGGTTGGGACTTAGACCATCAAGGATGATCTACATATTTGTGTTGTACTTCATTCATATCACAAATGCAATTTTCGGTTTTCCAATGAACCCATGCAATGGCAAGCCTCGGCTTTTTCGTGAGCATCCTTCGCACTTCTTATCAGATCGTCGAACGGGGTGTCGAGCATTGACAGAACGTTTGCCCTGAATGTTTCTAAACCTACACGGGAAATAGTCTTCGCAAGCCTCTCATTTGGTTGAGCCTCCTTTTTGTAAACTCTAAGTACCGCTGCCAGGTACTTTGGCACATCATCAGGCTGTACTCCCGAAGCGAGTTCCTCCGCAATTACAGGGGTTGCGCCCATCTTACCGCCAACAAAAGCTTTCCACCCGTCAACGGTTCCATGAATACCAAAGTCGTTCAACTTGGTGTTTGCACAACAGTTTGGGCAGCCGGATACACTAACCTTGAACTTCATTGGGGTGGGAAGGCCGCGAAACATTTTTTCCAATTCGGTTGCCAATGGCATCGTGCGCTGAAGTCCAAATGGTGAAAAATCCGCTCCCGTGCAACTCTTTACCTGACGAACGTCTCTGCCGATGGAACGAATTTCAAAGCCAGCATCAAGGACTGCCCGCTTGGCATCGTAGTACTTGTGTTCCGGGATTCCGACGATAATCAGACTTTGAGCTGTTGAAAAATGTCCAACGGTAGCAAATTTTTCAATAATGTCTGAGAGTTTTCGAAGCTGCTCTGCCGAAAAGCAGCCGGTCGGAACGCCAATGCAAAGTGAATAATTCCCATCTCTCTGTTTTCCGAGACATCGATAACC
>JANLHC010000106.1 GCA_024654465.1 Candidatus Scalindua sp. | reverse complement strand
TTGTACGCGTGTGATTTGCCTCCTCAGAAATATGTATTCCAAGAGCATCTGATAGTGAATCGGCAACTGCTATTGTCAGTATACCGCCAATTACAATACATCGAGAATTCGTACCTGAATACAATCCAATCATCAGGCCCAAAGTGGTGATTGTCCCGGATGTAAGACCGAAGATTATACCTGTTTTTAAAGACTCTTTCATTATAGTTGTCTACAACCAGTAATCAGATTCTTCAGCAGGTTTCATTGACCACATTTTACATATTGGCAAGGTCATAAAAACAATGAAACAGGGACCAAGAATTATATATGATGCTATTAACGATATGGTAAATATTTCTGAAGCGTATATGATTAAATAAGGAGCTGACAGGTTCATAATCGTACCTATGAAGGCTGAGACATAAATTGTGATCTTGATGCCCTCCCCTGCTCTGGCCATGGAAAGAATGCGTGACATAACGAATATAATCAAGGGGATCATGAATGCGTGTACATGCATGACCTCAATGACTTCCTTGTATAACATAGGATAGGAAAACTCTTCTCCATCGCCATGATTCTCCTCGCTGCCCTTATAGTGATGAACAGTCTGCTTCAGTGAAAAATGTGTCCTATCGTAAGAATTGAGGCAAGAGAAGAAAAATGCGGTTCCCATCGCTATGAGAAAGAAAGTGATAAAGATTTTCTTACTTAGTGTAAATGCTGGCATAGTGACTCGGTTGAAGGTTTAAATTCACTTGTTAATGACGCGGACATAAATATAATTGGCAATATCATCATCCAGGGCCAGTTGAGTTTCACCAAACCGTATAACAAGGCTGGGTTTTCTGTGGTGAACTGTAAATGTAAGTCCGGGCACTACTCCGATAGAAGAAAGGAAATCCAGACTTTCCTGGGAACCGGTTGAAATGTAAACGACTTTGGCTTTTATACCCGTCCGTAGTTTAGAAACTGGGCCAAATACCGGTTGTAACTTCCGTTTTGTATGAGAGCAGCACTCTCCAGGTGGAATCTTTTTACCATGCGGGCATACTGTAGGATGCCCGAGAAGCATACAAATGCTCGCGGTAATATCCTCATTTATAAAATGTTCAAATTGACACGCTCCGCGCTCAAACACGTCATCACTGACGCCCAGTACATCATTTAACAATCTTTCTGCCAGTCGATGACGCCTGATAATCGGTATTGCTTGCTTCTGCCCCGTCTCAGTCAGGTGGATCACAGAATTATGAATTGATATCAGTTTTTTCTCGACCATTTCGGATAGGATCACTCCAATCGCCTCTTTATTAAGCTTTTCGCACAATGATTCTGTGGTGGTTATGCCATGCTCTTCAGCGGTAACCCAAACGCACTCAAGCACTTCATCCTCTATAAATGCATCCTGTTTATATTTTTTTCTGTTTACTATCATTGCCATTAGCTTTAACTATTAAATATGAGATGGTACCCTATAAGAGTTGTTATTTTATGAAATATTATATTCTTTTCAAGATAATACTTTAGATGTCTTCATTTATTATTGGACGCAGATAAAGGCTGATATTAAGGGATCACGAAAATGCTAATTCACAAAAAAGGGGACAAGAATCGTAATGACTCTCATCCTCTTTTGATTGAAACATGTCATTCGTTTAGAAAATATGGAAATATACTAAAATGCAAAACAGCGAGTATACAATCTCCTCAAAAAACCTTGCTATATTTATACTATCTGATGTAATATTATGAAGAAATTCACTTTAGTTTGTTAGATTTTCACAGCCTTAATATATAGTATTTTACGGCCATTATCTGACAGAATATCACATCAAGAAAATGTATAAGAGAGTAATTTCATGACCGGTGGAAGATTAGGGAAAATACTACTGTACCTCATGATAGCAGGAATAGTTCTCGGGATCGTTATTGGAGGGTTTTTGCCAGAAACCGGTAAGAAAATTGCATTCATAGGTGACTTCTTTATCGGATACTTAAAAATGCTTGTCGTTCCTTTAGTAATTACCTCCATGATCGCAGGTGTTACAGGTCTGGGTGATATCAGGAAATTGGGAGGTTTAGGAAAGAGAACTATCCTTTACTATATGGCAACAACGGGTATCGCTGTCCTGATAGGGATTATTTTAGTTGTTATTATTGGTCCCGGAAAAGCAGATACTAAAGAGGAGCAACTGAAATTGCGTGGAGGCTTCTCTTTTTCAGAATTATCGTATACCATTGATGGCAATCAGATAACCTTCGAACGAGATCGGGTAGAAAACAAGTTTGATGAAAGGTATATGGTCATACTTAAAGACCAGAAAGACATTAGAGGAAATATCAGTGGTAGTAGAGATGAGAAAACTATTATTGTAAGTAATTGGGTCATAAAAGATGAATTAACACATAAGGCTGTAAAAGCAATTCCAATGACAAAAGGCAAGGGGGTAATTTTTGATTTGTCGTTATCGGATAAGGTTATAGATAAACAGGGACAATCTATTGGCGAGACGCTGAAGGATGTGTTACTGGGTCTGGCGCCTAATAACATAGTCAAAGCGATGGCTGAGACAAAAATCTTACCAATAATTATCTTTGCAATGATATTTGGCGCTATACTTACAACCCTAGGTGAACAAGGCAAACCTGTCATAAATTTTTTTATCGGAGCAAATGAAACCATTCTGAAGTTCGTACAACTTTTAATGCTTATCGCACCTTTAGGGATTGCATGTCTAATAGCCGGGAAACTCGGTACTGCGGGTGGGATAGAAAAATTCGGGCTCGAGTTTAAAAAAATTGGTTACTATGCTATTACGGTTATAGCTGGTCTGTTTATCCATGCAGTCATCGTCCTGCCACTTATTCTGAAATTCTTCGCGAAACGAAACATTATCTCTTATGCAAAAGGGATGAGTACTGCCCTTTTAACCGCTTTTAGTACGGCCTCAAGCTCAGCAACTCTGCCGGTTACTATAAAATGTGCCGAAGACAATAATCAAATCTCCCCTAAAGCGGCTGGTTTCGTATTACCTTTAGGCGCAACCATCAACATGGATGGAACCGCCTTATATGAAGCAGTTGCAGCAATCTTTATCGCTCAATTATACGGTATTGATTTAGGTACAGGGCACCTGTTCATAATATTCCTGACGGCCACCTTAGCCGCTATCGGGGCAGCCGGTATTCCGGAAGCCGGTCTCGTAACAATGGTGATTGTTTTAGAAGCTGTAGGGTTACCAATAGAAGGGATTTCCATGATATTAATGATTGATTGGTTTTTAGACAGGTGCCGAACTACTATAAATGTATGGGGCGATTCTATAGGGGCAGCGGTTATTGACGCAGGCTTAGAACCGGAACCGCAAACAGTGACTGCATAAGGAACAAACTTATAACCCAACTTCTTAATATTATATTCAGACTCTTTTATTTCATCTTCATCACTATGACTAAAAGTACACAGCTACGTGAAGACGAAATATTTTATTGAAAATAGTCGTATATATACTTCGCGTCTTTAGCCGTAATGCTTTTGACCTTCCTTAGTTCATCTAGCGATGCATTGCGTATCTTCTGCATATCCCCAAAGTATTTTAACAGATTTTTCTTCTTAACCTGTCCGATACCCGTAATTTTGTCCAGTGGTGATTTGTAGTACTGCTCCTTCCTCAGTTTCTTGTGATATGCTAGAGCAAAGCGGTGCGCTTCGTCACGAATATTTACCAGAAGTCTTAACTCAAGAGAGTCCTGGTCCAACACAATCGGGTCAACATTGTCAGATACAAAAACACGCTCATCAAGCTTCTGCTTTGAGTCAGCGTGTCCTGTCACTTTTCTCTTATCTTTTGCAAGTGCTATTACGTCGACCCTGTCAATACCGAGCTCATCAAATACTCTTCTGGCTATACCCAGCTGACCCTTACCACCATCAACAACCGCAAGGTCAGGAAAGTCGTCCTCCTTGAAAGCCCTTGTATATCTCCTGGTCATTACTTCGTACATCATCGCGTAATCGTCAGATTGAGATACGGTTTTAATCTTGTATCTCTTATATTTACTTTTAACTGCCAGACCGTTTTCAAATGTAACCATCGATCCCACCGCCTGTTTTCCCGCGATATTAGATATATCAAAACATTCCATCCTTTTCGGTGTATTTGTCAGCCCCAATTGCTTCTGTAAAGAGGTCATAATAGACCCAATATCATCATTATTTACCTGTCGAATTTTAAATGCATTTTCAGCGTTCATTGTTGCCATCTCCAACAGTTTATGCTTCTCTCCCCGTTTTGGGCATACTACTCTTACCTTATGTCCTTTCTTCTCACTCAATAGCTCTTCAAGTATCTCCTTGTCCTCGCTCTCAACGGGCATCAGGATTTCATCAGGAATGAATCTCGTCCGAATGTAAAATTGATTTAGAAATGAACAAAAAACGTTGCTTAATGTATTATTGATAGTTGAAAACCTATACGACGCAATATCTTCCAGATTACCGTTTCGTATAAACATCGCCTGAATTTGTATACTATTCCCATCACCATAATATCCAAATACATCTCTATCCACAAACTCCAGGGTACTGATCTTCTGTTTCTCCACGGTCTTCTCTATGGCGAGTATGCGGTCTCTGAACATTGCGGCCTTTTCGTATTTCAATGACACAGATGCATCATACATTTTCTGTTTTAAGACTTTCAACAATTCACTGTTTTTACCTTTTAATACAAGAATAATTTCATTTATTAACTCTTTATAAGTAACTTCATCAACCAGATCACAACATGGTGCCATGCATTTTCCTATCTGGTAATAGAGGCATGGCCTCACTCTGCCCTTGAAGACACTTTTCGAGCATTTTCTGATTGGAAACAGGCTGTTTACGTATCTTAATGTTTCGCGCACCGCACTTGATGAAGAATATGGCCCAAAATATAGAACATTATTAGTTTTTTCTAACCCCTTGCCTTTGCCGGTAGATGGTTCGATCTGCCTGACAATAACCGGATACGGAAATTTCTGATGCATATCCAGCTTTATAGATACAAATGTTTTATCGTCACGAAGGTTTATATTAAAACGAGGTTTGAATTGTTTGATCAGGTTGTTTTCGAGTATGAGAGCCTCTTTTTCTGTTTCAGTTAAAACAAAGTCAATATCCGCTATTCTTTTAACAAGAAATTTTATAAACAGCCTTTCATCACAGGAACTCTGAAAGTAGCTCCTGACACGGCTTCTAAGGATCTTTGCCTTGCCGACATAAATGACCTCTCCTCTGGCATCCTTCATCATATACACCCCTGTACCTGTAGGAATAGTTTCCAGCTTTCTCAAGAGTTTCTTGTTTTCAATCTTAATCATTTTCAAAAATACTTAAGGTTAAAATGAGTACCGCCCGGCAATTGTAATATTTTAAATAATTCCAGACAGCTAAAATATACATAAATAATACAGAAATATGTATGAATTGCTATACAATGAGATACTTGCGCTCACAAATTGTATGTGATAAAATACCCACAATCTTTATTTTATTCTGTTATACAATATTTTATGGTATTACATAACGCTTTATATTACAAAAGGTTATTATGACAACTTAATAATAAATTAAGCAACAGACATACTATTATTATCTGATTTGAACTTGGATATGGTTTAATCTATAATTAGGAAACCCGTTCTATCAACTTAAATCAAAATAGTGTCCTCTTGACACATTATTTCAAGCAATATTATGGATAGCAAGACCACTAAACCATATCGTCATTGCCCTGATGAAGAGTACAAAATCAGCATCTTCATATGCAGAGGAAGACAAAAAGTTCATTATCCAAAATGTCCTGAATGTGAGTTCAGAACAACAACTGAAGAGATCTCTCCTATACCGGTAGAAAAAGAAACGATAACATCGACATCACCAAGTCAAACAAAGACAGGTTCAATCATGGTTAAAAGTGAACCGCCTTCAGCAGTGATTTTTCTGGATGATGATAATATAGGTGTCACCCCTGCCATCATAACTCAAATTCTTCCCGGCAAGTATAAGATTAAAATCAAGATGGAAGGGTATAACTCCTGGAGCCAAAGCGTGAATGTTAAGGCAAATAAAGAAACATCCTTAACCGCCGTACTTCAAGGAAAAGATTGCTATGTTGTAATCGAAAGCAATCCGACAAAAGCAGAGATTTTCATTGATGGCAACAAAGTGGGTGTGGCCCCAATAACTATAGATAATGTAAAGACAGGCAAACATCTTGTTGAAGTTAAGCTTGACGGGTATGAAGTATGGAGTAAGGAAATAAACGTAGAAACAGAACAGAAGACATCTTTAACCGCAGAACTTACAGCTAACTATGGAACTATCTCTTTAAGTAGCGA
>JANLHC010000102.1 GCA_024654465.1 Candidatus Scalindua sp. | reverse complement strand
TCATTCCCGCATGCTTTTAGCGGGAATCCAGGACGAACGAATTATTTTAGATGCACGATAAGCTTGCCCATTTTAAAACAGAGAAGTATTTAGGTATGAAAAGAGTAGAAGTAATCAAATTAAGTATTGTATCCTTACAATTCTATTCCTATAATTCTGATAGCGTGTAACTCTAATTGTTTATTGATATAACTGTTTATAAATAGAATGTTGGAAGACTATCCAATTTTAAAAAATGCACCTATTACGGAAGCTCTTATTGATATCCGTGTCAAGCTCTCTTCTGATTTTGATATTAATAATCTAAGCTCTATATATGAATCAATTAAAGATCAGTACCCAGAGAAACAAGAACGAGTAAAGTCTAAAGTTAAGATTGAGCCACAAGCAGAAGAAAAAGTTAAAGCACCAACATTTATAATTGACGGCTACGGTTATGTTTCTTCTGATAAAAAACAAATAATGCAAGCCAGACTGGACGGATTCACATTTAGTAGACTACATCCATATATTAAGTGGGAGGAATTACGTGTTGAAGCTTACAGATTATGGCAACTTTATAGGGATATAACTTCTCCAGAATCTATCACAAGAGTTGCGGTGAGGTATATAAATAACCTGAAGATTCCGATGCCTATAAGAGATTTTAGTGATTACCTGACAGCGCCCCCAACCGTACCTGAAGGATTGCCACAGGGGGTTAGCAGCTTTCTTACTCGCACTGTTATACACGAGCCATCTTTTGGAGCGAATGCTATAATTACTCAGGCACTTGAACAAGTAGTTACTGATATCGCTTCTGTTATACTGGACATTGATGTGTTTAAACTTGAATCTAAAGGCATAGTAGAGAAAGACGTTTGGGAAATAATTGAAAAATTAAGACATTTTAAAAATAAGGTATTCTTTAGTAGTATAACTGATGACCTAAAGGAGATGTATAAATGAGTACAACAATTCCATGTGGTGACTTTATAAGTATTTCAAATTCGTCGAGTATGGGGTTCGGGGATGAGGTTGGTAAATTAAAGGAATTTTTTAAAGACATAGTTAGCGGATTTGGAAACACAGAAACCTTGGGCCAATCCGATAAAGCCCTTCAGTCTCTTGGTGAAGTATTCGATGAGTGTTCTGAAGAAGGTTGGGATGGTTATGATGCGTTGCCTATTACTAAATATGCGTACATTGAAGCAAAAAGATTAATTGAGAGCTTGCCCTTAACTTTTTTTCCAATTCCTGAAGTTGTTCCTGAGCCTAGTGGAGAGATAGGACTGGAATGGTATAGAGAAGAACGACAGGTATTTGTTGCCAGTGTTAGTGGAAGAAATGAAATTGTCTATGCTGGATTGTTAGGGGTGAACAAGTTGCATGGGACAGAGTACTTTGGCGATTCGCTACCGTCAGTAATATTAGAAAACCTGAAAAGATTATACAAGGATTAGGCACATTGGAACCTGTAGACCTATCAGAGACTTTATCAAGATTTATTTTAAAAGAAAAATATATTAGAGCCAACAATACCGTAAGGCATGCTGCATTTATGCCAAATAAAAATGATGAAGTCTCGGTATTCCGTATTTCTGGTATTACAGATAACGAAGTTTGGGGTATCGGTGATCGTGAAGTTGCCACAGAACAAGGTAAACCGATATTTGGACGGGCTGATATAATTGCTTCTATTGTTATTTCGAAAGATTTAAAGGTCATTCCAACTGAACTTCCAGAAAGACATGCAGATATTGCCGGTTGGCCAGAAGAGAGGTCAGAGCAAAAGCAAATTGCACTTGGGTTAGCAGCAGAATCGGAGTTTCACAAAAAATAGCATTAGAGAATACTCTGCACATTGCAGGTTCAATCTTGTAGCATGAATCCACATTTTTTTTGAATATCTAAACAACCTCAATCAACTCCTGAATATACTGCCTTAAACCATAAGCCCCTGCATCTGAACGTCTCTTTCAAAGAGTTTCTTTGCGACATAATGTTCCAGGAAACCTGATAAACCGGTTATGGCAATTTTCATGGCTTAATTAAGGAATTTAAGAATTGAGGGATTCAGGAATTGTTGAATTCCTCCATCGCATTTCTGGCATCTTACCTCTGCTTTCTATCTGCCCTCTATGAATTATTTTTTTCGTGTCATTTCGTAAATTTATGCATAGGAAATTCAATGTTGATAACACTTCGACTTCGCTCAGTGTGACGTCATCCTGAGCGGAGTCGAAGGATAGTCCTTTGTCGCGATAGCGAATTTGATGTACAACGATATGATTTCAGATACAATTGACAAAATATCATGATAAAAAAACACAAACATCCTGAATCAACAGAAGACTTATTACCGGCTGATGTAAAACCCCCAAAGAAATCATTTGCGCGTCAACTGCAAGGTGTTTTGACGAAGGATACCAGTACAGACGTCGCGTCATTAAAGAGATCGTTCGCCCGGCATCTGGAGAGCACATTGGTGAAGGATGCCTATTCCGCGACACAACTGGATCTCTATAAAAGCCTTGCCTATACGGTACGCGACCGCCTGGTGAAACGGTGGGTTGCAACCCAGCAGGCTTATTATAAGCAGGATGCCAAACGAGTCTATTATCTCTCTATGGAATATCTGTTGGGGAGGGTTCTCAGTAACAACATGATCAACCTCAATATGCTTGACGAATGCCATCGCGCGATGCGTGAGTTTGGATTTGAATTGGAAAAGCTCTGTGAAATGGAGTGGGATGCGGGACTTGGTAATGGAGGATTGGGACGACTTGCCGCCTGTTTTCTGGATTCCATGGCTACCGGTGAACTGCCCGCATATGGATACGGGATACGTTACGAATATGGAATATTTTATCAGAAGATAGTAAACGGTTATCAGGTAGAAACACCCGATAATTGGCTGCGCTATGAAACTCCGTGGGAAATAGCGCGTCCCGAATATCTGTATCCGGTGAAGTTTGGGGGGCGTATTCATCAATACAGAGATGAGCACAATATTTTGAAGACAGAATGGATCGATACCGCGGGTGTTATGGCCATGGCATACGACATGCCAATCTCCGGCTATGCCAATAATACCGTGAACAATTTACGTCTCTGGGCGGTAAAATCAACCAGAGAGTTTGACTTGGACGATTTCAACAGAGGAAACTATGTCAAGGCGGTCGATGATAAGCAGCGAAGCGAGACCATTTCCAAGATCCTTTATCCTAACGACAACGTTTATGTGGGAAAGAAGCTACGCCTTAAACAGGAATATTTTTTTGTATCGGCGACATTACAGGATATTATTCGCAGATATAAAAATACCTACCGAACTTTTGACCGTTTTCCTGATAAGGTTGCCATACAGTTAAATGATACCCATCCCGCCCTTGCCATCCCGGAGCTGATGCGCATACTGATCGATATTGAATGTGTTTCCTGGGATGATGCCTGGGAGATTACAACAAATACTTTTGGTTATACCAACCATACCATTATGTCGGAAGCGCTGGAAAAGTGGCCTGTAGACATCCTGGAATATATGTTGCCGAGACACCTGCAGATTGCTTACGAGATCAATCGCTGTTTTTTGAAGGAGTTGCACGCCAATATCCGGGGGATAATGATAGATTGCGCCGTGTGTCACTTGTCGAAAAAGAAGGAAAAGATAAAAGATTACGCATGGCACATCTGGCGATTGTGGGCAGCCACTCAGTCAACGGAGTAGCCGCTTTGCACACAGAGCTTCTTAAGACAAAGGTACTGAAGGATTTCTATGAATTATTTCCGGAAAGATTCAATAACAAGACCAACGGCATTACACCTCGCAGGTGGCTAAGGCAATGTAACCCGGGGCTTTCCGCATTGATCTCACGTAATATAGGAGATGGATGGCTGAAGAATTTAAACAGGTTGAGTCGCCTTGTGCCGTTTGCCGAGCAGGAAGACTTCCGTGCGGCATGGAGGGAGATAAAGGCGGAGAATAAGGGGAGACTGGCAGGCTACATAGAAAAGTCAAATGGTTTCAGAGTGCGGACAGATTCAATCTTTGATTGTCAGATTAAGCGTTTTCACGAATATAAACGTCAACTACTTAACGTCCTGCATATTATTACGATGTATAACAGAATAAAGCAGAATCCGAAGGCCACGTTTGTTCCCCGTACGGTAATTTTTGCCGGAAAGGCGGCTCCCGGGTATGCCATGGCAAAGCTGATCATTAAACTGGTCAACTCAGTTGCGACAGTGATAAATAATGATTCCGATATTGCTGACAGGATCAAGGTGGTATTCCTGGCAAACTACTCTGTCTCACTGGCTGAACTTATTATACCCGCCGCAGATCTTTCCGAACAGATTTCCACTGCCGGAACAGAGGCATCCGGGACAAGCAACATGAAGTTTGCTCTGAACGGTGCACTGACAATTGGTACACTGGATGGCGCCAATATTGAGATTATGAACGAGGTAGGAAGGGAGAATATATTCATATTTGGCCTCACAACCCGGGAAGTCGAAGCGATTAAAGAGAGCGGCTATAATCCTATGGACTTTTACCATGGCTGCAGTGAACTCAGGGCAGCAATCGATATGATTGCAGGCGGCTTTTTCTCTCCATCTGAACCATCTCTCTTCAAGCCGATTGTAAACTCGCTACTCCATGGTGACAACTACATGCTCCTTGCTGATTTTCCGTTATTTCTTAAGTGTCAGGAACAGGTAAGTCTGGAGTACTTGGACAAGGAGGAATGGTCGAGGAAATCAATCCTCAATGTTGCCAATATGGGAAAATTTTCCAGTGATCGCACAATCGATGAGTATGCTCGTGATATCTGGGATATAAAACCTATACAGGTGTCCCTGTAGACTTAATAACCCGTCGGAATCGATGCTATCGGAGTTTTACATTAGAAAGTAGTAATGTTTACTTAGTTAGTTTCTACTGCAGAAATTAACTAATTACCTACCGGTAAGGTAAGAGATGGACCTATGTATTGCCTCTGGCCGGACTGCAAACTGAATAGTTGCTTAAGAAGTAAAAAAGTTGATTTTGAACACAGGTCATTGTCAGCAATGTAAAACCAGGCTCCCCGATAAGGCACAGAAACAAAGGCATTACCTGGTTTCTGCTTACTGGACATTACCTTGAACAACATACCACCGGGAGTTTCGCCCCAATTGAATTCCTCCCCATCTTGCGTTTTCGTAACGGTAATCAATCCGGCTTTTTTGTGTTCTTCCGGAATATCTATGTTTTGGGAAAGATAAAAGAGAACGCTTATAATTGAACGAGCTCGCATATTTAGCTGGTTTTCTTTGGTATCCAGAAAATTAGTACTGATAGAGAACTGATTGGATTGTTGTGTAACATTAAGTAGTGATCTGATCTCAATGATTGCATTTTCATAATCGGGGTCTTTCTTAAAAAGCAGTATCAGATTCTTTGTATTTATGTCTAAGTCAGGGCCCATTTCGACTAATCCTTCAAGTTGCAACTGGCGTAATAATTTCAGCAGAATCCCGAATTCTTTATATTTCGGTGCTTTCTCAGGTGTTGGCCCTGAGGCTCTGGACGCATTGTTGAGATCGTTGATACGCTCAATGCAGACACCGAAAACCCGTTCAATACTCCAACCGGACTGTGTCATGAGCAGGATGGCAGAAAGCGATATCGGGGAGAGAACACTTTTCAGGAAATCTTCCCCACGAAGTGGTGTATAAGTGATTGTCGGTTTTGTGGATTCTTTAAAACCTAAACCGGGCGCTAATGTGTTATGAGCATTACTAAATGGAATTATAGCATCAATTCCCACGTTCGTCTCAATAGACAAAGACGTCGTTACACTTGCAACTTCAAGGAAATATGGAGAGTCACGATATTTCAATCGAACCAGATTCAGTAACATCTGCTCATCTACCGTGTTAACAATCGCCTGGTTGTAAGCAGGGTGTGCGTTCTCTATGGAGCGCGGTCCAAAAGCAGACAGACAGCCACTAAAAAGAAAACATAGCAATAATAATAAGATGTTCCTGTACACGGTTTTTCTCGATTTTCACTTAAGTTGTTGTAAAAATATGTGAATTTTTCACGATCTGAATTTATTAAGCCTCTTGAATTGTAGAAGGAGCTACAAGTCCTCCCGAAACAATCATTTTCATGCCATCTTCTACAGAAAGGTTCGTATGCTGTATTTCATCAGATCGAACAATAAGGAAGAAACCTGATGTGGGGTTCGGACTGGTTGGTACAAACACCTTATAACAGTTTTGACCCTGTGTGTCTTCTATTTTACCGGTAATGAAGCCGATTACTCTAACCCCCGGTTGAGGGAATTCTACCAGTACTACGGATTTGAATGCCTCTCGATTAGTGTCAAGAAATGCGGTTACCACCTGTTTTGATACACCATAGACGGTTTTTAAGAAGGGGACCCACATTATTATTTTTTCCCCGAATTCTATTAAACGGCGTCCTATTATATGGGTGGCAAAAATCCCTAATCCGTATAAAAATAGTATAAATATTGCAAGGGATATTCCCCATGTCAGAAACGGATGAGCATGATCCCAATATTTCGGGGCAATCTTCACTATGTTACCTGCGGAGATTCTCATTAAAAATCGGAGAAAGAACAGGGTAATTCCTACTGGTAAAATGAATAGAATTCCGGCAATGAGATATTTCTGCAGATGATGTTTCATTTGTAGTTTCATATTAACATATTAACTAAAGTAAGAAAGAAATTTGAGATTTTTTCATAATCAAGAAATAGCAATCACAACCACTTCTTTTTTCTAAAATAAAATAACATGAATACACCGGTAACTGACATTACTAGCAAAACTAATGGATAACTCCATCTCCATTTAAGTTCAGGCATATATTCAAAATTCATCCCATAGAGACCGGCTACAAAGGTCAGGGGTATGAATATTGTGGCAATAATCGTCAGTACCCTCATAACTTCGTTAGTCTTGTTGCTGATACTTGACAGGTAAAGATCGAGCATACCGGTAAGCATGTCCCGATACGTCTCAATCGTATCAATCACCTGGATTGTATGATCATAAACATCCTTTAGGAATAGCTTGGTTGGTTCATTAATTAACTTTAATTCTCCTCTTTCCAGATTATTTACTAACTCTCTTAAAGGCCATACGGCTTTACGAAACAGTAACATCTCCCTTTTCAGGTCATGAATATCGTGCAAAGTTTTCTTTCCCGGTTCATTCAAAAGCTCTTCTTCAATATTTGCAATCTGTTCTCCTATTTTTTCCAGAATGGTGAAATAGTTATCAACTATAGCATCTATTAAGGCATAGACAAGATAATCAGTCCCGGATTTTCTAATGCGGATCCTTCCGTTTTTAATCCTTTCTCTGACGGAATTAAACACATCACCTTCCAATTCCTGAAATGATATAACAAAGTTTGAACCAAGTACCAGACTAATCTGCTCTATTTTTATTATATTCTTTTCTTCGTCAAAATAAGGTATTTTCAGGACAAGAAAAATGTAATCTTCAAAATCGTCCAATTTGGGACGCTGCTCAGTATTCAAGATGTCTTCCAGTATAAGCGGATGCAGATTAAAATGTTTTCCAATTTTCTCAATAATTTCAATCTGATGAATGCCATCGATATTTATCCAGGTAACAGTAGATGTATCTTTAAATGGGAAGCACTTTTCAACTGATTTTACCTCCTTTTCCTGGAAATTTGTCTGATCATAATCAATAATGGTAATCCTTGTCTTTTCTGTCCTCTCTTTACCTATGTGAACAAGGGTACCCGGCGGAAGACCCGTTTTTTTTGACCGTTTTTTATTGGATCTTGACATTCAATTCGCCTCCTATCAACCGGTTTTTTTATAATTAAGATTTTTTTGAAAATAACACTATTTTCTGAAAGTTCAGAGAAGATGTAACAATGAATATACTATTTGCCACTCACTATAGAAAGCGAAAAATTATCTTGACTATTAAAGACTGTATGGTTAATTTCAAAGCGTTGTTTTTATCATTTTCTTTTAATATACCGACAATACAATATAGAGCATGCTAAACACTGCTTAAAAAGGGAAGTTTCAATATGATGAAAAAGCTTAAGACATTCGAAAGAGTAATAATCATAACTCTCATTTCTATGATGATGCTTGTCATTTTTATCGCAACAGTGAGACTGGGTTGGTGGCTGGTAGTACAATTAATTGAGCCGCCATTTCTGATGTTTAATATTGATCAACTGTTTGTAATCTTCGGTTTCTTTCTCATGGTACTCATAGGAATCGAGCTCCTTGAGTCACTTAAAGTATATCTTAGCGAAGATAAAATACAGGTTGAAGTGATTTTCTCAATCGCCTTGATAGCTGTGGCGAAAAAGATAATAACTTTAGAGATATCAACACTCCCTAGCCATACACTTATAGGGATTGCGGCTATCGTAGTATCTCTTTCTGTGGGATACATCCTGATAAAAAAAGCTCATACTATGGATAAGCCGAAATAGCGTGTATTAAAACCTGGTTATCTATAATACGTTCATTTCAAGATATCTACTTCAGCTATCTCTTATAACAACATCATTCTTCTACCAGATACACGGAGAGTTCGTATTACAAATCTTATGGGAAAATCCCCAGTTCCATATAAGAAACAGCAATTTTGTTGATTACTTTGATGAAGGAAGCAGTCCTCAGATCAATACCGTTACCATGCCGAGTTCTGGTTTCCCGAATTTCGTTGTATGCTACGGCCATGGTATCTTCAAGGCTGGTGTTTACTAATGTTCTCTCTTCCGAACCGTACACCAGTCGTTTCATTTCCTTTTCAGGAAGCCTTTTTCCCGTAATCCGCTCGATGGCTATCATAAAGTTCTTATGGCTGTTTTCTTCAAATCGTCTCCCTACCCTTCCAAATCGCACATGAGAAAGGTTATTGAGCCATTCAAAATATGAGACAATGACCCCGCCGGCATTCAAATATGTGTCCGGGATAATCAGAGCTCCCCTGTTTTTAAGAATATCGTGTGCTTCCGGAGTCACCGGACCGTTTGCAGCTTCCGCAATAATCCTGGCTTTAATACGATGGGCATTCTCACTCGTAATTTGATTCTCAAGCGCTGCGGGGACAAGGATATCGCATTCCAATTCAAACGCTTCCGACGGATTTTTCATAGTCTTGGCACCTGATAGTTTTTCCGGATTTAAGCAATTGGGTTTGTGTTGACGATTTTAGTTAATGAAAGTAAATACCTAAACAGTATCACCAAAACATGTTCCTAATGAACGGGCTGATTTTATCAACATATGATTAGCAGGAACCAACCTTGATCCTTTTGCCACCAGTTCCAGAGATACTTTTGCAAAATTACTTCCTTTTACACCAACCATATTACCAAATTCTTCATTATTTATTAAATCAATAGTCTTTGTGCCTAGTTGTGAACCCAATATTCTGTCAAAAGGTGTTGGCGCGCCTCCCCTCTGAAGATGCCCCATCACAACAGTACGTGTTTCAAGATCAGTAACCTTTTCCAACTCATTACCAAGAACAAAACCTATTCCACCAAGACGAACAGGCTCTGAACTATCTTTTACTATTCTCTGCACAGTCACATCTCCTCCCCGCGGCCTTGCTCCCTCAGCTATGACAACAATGCTGAACCTCTTGCCCTCCTTATTTCTCTCCCTTACTTTATCCGCAACAATATTTATATCATACGGTATTTCGGGAATCAGGATAATATCTCCTCCGCTGGCGACTCCGGAATAGAGCGCTATCCAACCAGCTCTCCGGCCCATAACTTCGATAATCATTACTCTATGATGAGATTGAGCTGTAGTATGGATCCTGTCAATTCCTTCAGTCGCGATTTGCACGGCAGAATTAAAACCAAAGGTAATATCCGTACCTTTAATATCATTATCAATCGTTTTGGGAACACCGATTACCGGTATACCTTCTTTAAAGAACCTATTGGCGATACCCAAAGTACCATCTCCACCCACACAAACCAGACAATCAATGTTAAGTTTCTTAATATTTTGTATAACCGATTTTGATAAATCTTTTAATTCTGTTTTCCCTCTTTTTACTACCGGATAGTTATAAGGGTTTGCCCTGTTTGATGTCCCCAATATTGTTCCGCCCAAGGTAAGGATCCCGGAGACATCGTCATAAGTGAGCCTTTTATATTTGTTAAGAACCAGCCCTTCGAATCCATCCTCAATGCCAGTTACTGTCATGTCATGTTCAAATATAGCCTTCTTTACAACTGCTCTAATAACCGCGTTTATCCCCGGACAATCTCCACCACCGGTAAGGATAGCAATATGTTTCTTTTTCATGGAATCTTCTGCTAATATTTATCGCATTATAAATTAAGAAGCGAGTCGATCGCTGGCTTATGTTATAATACCTAAAGAAAATATAAGTTTCTTAATACTTAATAAAGTTGACTTCATTTGCAATGAAATATAAGTTATAGGTCAATGTTTTTGAGAACGAAACCTGCCCATTGCCGGTTATGGTATCGGTTAATGTAATATTTCTATGGATTGAAATGGTATCTTTTTCCCGTTTAAAATATTGAATACCGATCTTCCTTTTTATGTATAATCATTTTATTTGTACTTATAATAACAGTAAAGAAGATTTTTGGAGATTAGTACATGGATACAATGAAAAAATATGCAAGCGCAGTTCGTAATAATGTTTTTGAATGGACAAAAAATCTTAAAGACGTAGACATCCTCGTTGGCATTCCCTGTTATAATAATGAAGATACGATAGCTCATGTAGTATCAATGGCTGCAGAAGGGTTAAGACGATATTTTCCTGACAAAAAGAGCGCGCTGTTTATTTCAGATGGCGGCTCTACCGATGATACGCGTGAAAATGCTTACTCTGCTCCTGTTCCGGAAGGGTTTCAGAGAAGGGTTGCCATCTACCGGGGTATGCCGGGGAAGGGAACATCATTCAGAGCGGTGTTTGAAGTTGCGATGCTTTTAAAGGTTGATTGTTGTATTGTGGTTGACTCTGATCTGAGAAGCATTACGCCTGAATGGATTAAACTGCTTGCGGAACCGGTTCTTAATAATCATGCAGGGTTTGTGACGCCGTATTACATAAGACACAAGAATGACGGTACGATCACCAACAATATCATTTATCCCATGACAAGGTCTCTCTATGGACAGAGAATAAGGCAGCCGATAGGTGGCGATTTCGGTTTCAGTGGTGAAATAGCGTCGCTCTACACAAAAGAAGATGTGTGGGATACTGATGTCGCGAGGTTTGGTATTGATATTTGGATGAGTACCACAGCAATAAACTCCGGACTTAAGATAGTGCAGGCCCGACTTGGCACAAAGGTACATGACGCGAAAGACCCTGCAGAACACTTAGGACCTATGTTTCGGCAGGTTGTCAGCACGTTAATGTACCTTATGGGAAAATACGAACTAAAGTGGAGAAACGTAAAAGGGAGTGTTCCGGTCGAAATGATGGGAGAAGCAGAGACAGTAGCAAAGATAGAGCCTGTCTCGGTAAATTTTAATAAGCTTGAAATCGAATTTCTGGAAGGTTTCTCACACTTTGATCCTTTATATAAACAAATAATCGAACCGGAAAGTTACGAGAAACTTGTTAAAAATATCCGCAAATTAAAGAAAACAGGCATAGTTCGCTTTCCTTCTGATTTATGGGCCAGGATATTATACGATTTTGCCTTTACCTATCAGTCGTGGAGTCGAAACAGGAAAAGGCTTATCGATATTATGGTTCCGCTCTATTTTGGCAGGACAGCAGCTTATTGTCATGAAGTGGCAGAATTGGATGCTGAACAGGCTGAAGAGGTTGTAGAGAATCAGGCAAAAGTATTTGAAGATACAAAATCTTATTTGATAAAAAAATATGAAGCATGGGAATAAATTAGCAAGTTTATCAATTATTTACTGTTATTTAACAAAATTAAATTCCCAAAATTCCCAAAATTTCCAAAATTTCCAAATTTGTAAAAAGACATACCTTCCTTTATCCAAAATTGGACCAAGATGAATATGAGAAAATCTACATTTATAATTATTATTTTCGTTAACCTGGCAATTATCGCTTACGAAACCAAGATTTACAGCCAACCTGCTGAGATTCAGGGTATGGCTATACAACGAACAGAGTTTTTGGAAAATGCAAAGAATATTCTTGAGAGTAGCGAGCAAGATGTAACTAATCTGGAATCAAGCTTAAACACCCTTAAAGAAGAATTAAAGACATTAAAGGCAAGAAGGGACAAATTAATTGAAGATAAGGCTGAGGGAGACGCTTTAGATTTAGTTACAAAACAAAAGGGTGTTATCGAAAACAGGATTAATACATTAGATGAAACCATAAGAGTCAAATTGGAAATGAAAGGAGTCGCCGGTACTTTAGAGAAGGCACTCGAAACTGCGTCAGTTCTGAATGATAAAAAAAGCAAGATAAACGAAGAGTCCAATTTAGTACCTGCGTCACAATTTGAAAGCATTCAAAAAGAGACAGAACTGCTTAAGGCGCGTCTGGAAGCAATCCTGGCGATAGTTAAAGAGAAGGAGGCATATCTTTTAACATCAAAAACATCCCTTGATACCTCAAAATTAAAACCTGAAGAAGAAAAAAAGAGACTCAATGACAAACTAAAAACACTTACTAATCAAAAAGCGTCAACACAAGAAGAATCTTACCGGATTGAAAATAGAAAACGCAGTCTGGAACATGAGATTAAATTACAGGATGATAAAATTAATTTATTACTGGTACAAACCAGGCTGGCAAGGCTTAATCTGCAATCTGCCCAGATCCAAAAGTTAAATACAGAGATGGAAATTGATGTTAACAGCGGGATTGCCGCCATGATATCACAAAAGTATAAAGAATCGAAAGCTCAGAGAGAGGAAAAAGAAGTCGAAGAGGCCAGGAAGATTGAAGAGGAAAGAAGGAGGATCGCGGAAGAAGAAAAGGCAAGGGCTGAATTGGAAAAAAAGATTGCGCTAAAGAAAGAAGAGGCTGCGGTACAAAAACAATTAGAGGAGACTTCTCCGGAAAGGAAAAGAGTTTTAGCGGTTGAGGTAGACGTACATAAACAGCAGGCGCTTATCGCAACAATAAAGGATGAATTGCTTACCACAGGCAATGAAAGCCACAAAGATCGTGCAGAATTTAAGAGCATACGAAAAGATATTGAAGAGATACTGGGCGGTGAAAATACTCCCCATGAAATTGCTGAAGAATTGAATGTTGTTGATACCTTGTCAAAGACTACGCAGGATAAGATACAAACCGTGCAAAGCCTGTTGTCTGCTGCAGAAAAACAAAAATCAATCATAAGTGAAAGTTTAAAAAATGCAAGAGCTGATCTAACGCCTGACATACCCGGAGAAAAATCAAGCATAGAGAAGGAGGCAGAAGGCTTTTCAGACAAGGCGATGAGCGAACAGTTAATAAAACTTGCAAACCGCCGTGTTAAACATATCGAGGAGCAACACAGTCTGGTAGAGACAAAGATTGAAAGATTAAACGAGAGATTAGAAGTAAACAAAGTTTTATTAGAGAACTTAACAGAAGCCAAAAAAACCATTTCACAGACACGAGCTGCAAATGTCTGGGCAAGGAGGGAAAGCGGAATATCAACAAAAACCCTGATAGTGGGCTTGTCGGATATAAGAGTTCTTTGGTACAAACCTTTTGATTATTATAAGGCGTCTGTGCAGAATTTTAAGCAACTGAGGATTTATTTATCAGATAAAAAGAATATACCGGTATTCGTTGTAAAACTGTTAATCATCATAATTGTTATGTTTCTGGTTTATTTTATCAGGCGTTATCTTAAGAGATGGGCGAGGCAAGAGATCGCAAGATTTACTGCAATAACACCCCGTTCATTTTCCACATATAAGCTCACACCAGGCTTGTTGCGAATAATGAATGGTATTTTGACGGTTTTCTTTTTATTTATTATATTTCTTACAATATCCCTTGTTATCCCATCTCATGCGCCCATCGTCCGCTCATTCGTTTATGGCCTGGCAGTCGTCACTGTTTACAAACTATTAAAGGGATTCGTTGTCCAGTCATTAAGCCCAAACCTGGGAAAGAAACGTTGGACTATGATTACTTACTCTTCTGCGAGGTATACCTTCAAACGCCTGAATGCAATCCTACTCTTTTCCGCAATAATAATAACATCAATTTTTGTCTTGAATGCCCATAGCTATAGAAAAGATGTTATTGAATTATTGTGGTTTATTTACCGGATAGTTACGCTATGCCTGGTCATCTGGCTAGCTGTTGGCCAGAAGTCGTATTTGCTGAAAATATTACCGTATCCTGAAAGTGTTCTAGGTAAGCTCGTTAATAAGATAATTAATCTGCTTTACCCATTATTTATTGCATTCATAATCCTGCTTTTTACCATACGAAGTCTTGGTTATGCCCTGTTGACATATACCCTTATGGCGACCCTGATAAAGAGCATGTTTGTCGCCATCATTGCCTACTTTGTATATCGATATCTCTTAAGGCAACAATTCCTCTCACAGGAAAAGAGGCGGCAGCAATTAAAGATGCTTGAAACAAAAGAATCTGAAATAGAAAAAAAGACAATACAGTCCAGATTCAGTACTTATAAGCATGTATTAGATTATGGAACGGTAACAATCTCTGTAATTATAATTTTTGCAACATGGAATGATACCTTTAAGGATGTTGTAAATTCGGCAGCCGCACCAGGGTTATTTCGAGAGATATATGGAAATATCATCTATGTGCTTGTTTCTATAAAGAACAGTTTGGCTTATAAATTCGTACTTGCAGAAGGCAGATATACAACACCTTTTAAAATTCTTTTTGGTATATTAATCCTTGGGACGGCCTTCATATCCGCCAGATATTTAAAGAATTTCATACAAACACGATTTGACGAAAAAGCGACTTTGGGGGCAGGGGCACGGCATACAATTTCATCCATCTTAAGGTATTTTATAATCGGCATTGCAGCAATAATAGGTTTAAACGTAGCAGGAATTCCCCTGAGAAGCCTTTCTATCTTTGCCGGTGCATTTGGTATTGGAATTGGTTTCGGGATGCAGAATATCATCAACAATTTTGTCAGCGGATTAATCCTGATGGCTGAACGGCCGATAAAGATCGGAGACATAGTCGAAGTTGACACGTTGTATGGTACGATAGAATATATCGGAGCCAGAAGTACACGAGTACGTTCTTCCCAGAATACACATATCATTGTGCCGAACAGCTCTTTCCTGCAAAATAATGTTTTGAATTGGACTCTCTCTGATAATCTGATAAGAACAAGTATTAAGCTAGGTGTTGTTTATGGATCACCAACACGAGAGGTAGAGCGTCTCATCAATAAGGCCGTAGACGAACACGAAAAGGTGTTAAAGATACCTGAACGCGTCCTGCTTTTTACTGATTTTGGAGATAACTCTCTTCAGTTTGAGGTGCATTTCTGGATAGTTGTGAAACGCATGTTTGATAGAAAGAGAATAGAAAGCGAACTTCGCTATCAAATAGACAGTCTGTTCCGTGAAGCAGGTATCGTAATCGCATTTCCACAGCGAGATGTCCATCTTGATAGTCATAAACCTATCGAGATCCGGGTTGTCGAAGGCAGAAATACGATGGATGAACCTTTTACGGATAGTGATTCAACTAAAGGTTAATGCCGGGAAGATCGTGTACATATGCATATTTAATATCCATATTTGAGAAATACGTGAGTATTATAAACCCTTTATATTTTAACAATCAACAAGTTTTCATATCGCACAGATCTTGATTTTTAGCAAGAGCCATATATGATCAGAATAAGAATTTTAAGAGATACTGGTTCTCTTGTATCTAGGGATCGCGTGAAACAGATTCAGGAAATTTTTGTACAAAGATTTCCAAAGTTGGTCGAATACGCGGAAAAAATCCCATTGCTGATACGTGAACCCATCCGGCACAAATATTGTACAACCCTGGTTGTAGCTGAAGGCGCTCTGGGACGGGTCGATGGTTTTGCCCTTGTTATGCATTTCTCGGAGATAAATTGCTGTTTCCTGGATTTCATAGCCACGCGATCAGGATTGCGAGGCAGGGGAGTAGGCAGCGCGCTATATGATGCGGTGGTAAGTGAATACTGCAGAAACCTTTCCGTTAAAGGGCTCTATCTTGAAGTGCAGCCGGATTTGCCGGAATTGACCACCGACCCTGCAGAGTTAAAACAGGCTCAGATAGCCGTGCGCTTTTACGAATTGCATGGTGTAAGGGTGATAGAGAATTCCGCATATTCCGTTCCTGTAGGTGATCCGCCGACAACCGCCATTCTATTATTCGACGGCCTGGGTATTACCCATACTCTTGCCAGAAGAGAGGCTCAGGAGGCGATTAAGATGATTCTTACAACCCGTTTTGCAAAGGCCACTGATTCAGAGTATATTGATCAGGTTATTGAATCCTTCAGGGACGATCCTGTTACTTTCCGTCCTCTTCGTTACATAAAGGCCGTAAAGGAGCATCGGATAATACGGAATTTTAATTCACCTCTCGCGTATACTTTCGTGTTCAGCCCTAAACACGAAATTCACCATGTTAAGGAGCGCGGATACTTCGAGCGTCCTATACGGGTGGAAACCATCAGGAATGTTATCAGGGATGTTGGTGGTTTTGTATCTACGGCTCCGCGTGAATACGGCGAGAAATGGATACTTTCCGTTCACGATAAAACATTTGTTCACTATCTACGTACGGTCTGTGCTTCACTGCGGCAGGGACGGCCTGTTTATCCGGATACTTTTCCCATCAGGAGGCCGGATAATCGTCCAAAGGAGTTGCCGGTACAGGCGGGCTATTATTGCATTGATACCGGAACGCCATTATACGCCAATGCTTACAAAGCGGCGCGTACAGCCGTAAATACCGCCTTGACAGGCGCGGATGAAATCCTGTCAGGGAAACGGCTGGCATACTCAATATGCCGGCCTCCCGGCCATCATGCCGGGAAACGTTTCTTCGGCGGATTCTGCTACTTTAATAATGCGGCTATCGCAGCAAACTACCTCAGTCAGGAGGGCAAGGTGGCTATTCTTGATATTGATTTTCATCATGGCAACGGTACTCAGGATATCTTTTATAATAGAAATGATGTCCTGACAGTCTCTATACATGGGCATCCGGATTACTCATATCCGTACTTTTCAGGTTATGAGGCAGAAAGGGGTGAAGGTGAAGGGGTTGATTTCAATCGGAATTTTCCGCTGGCTCCACGGACAGAGAATGATAAATATCTTCGTGTGTTTGACAAAGCGATAAATTTGATTTTGAACTTCAATCCGGATATTATGGTTGTATCTCTCGGATTTGATATTCTTAAAGGAGACCCAACAGGTACGTTTCTTTTGAGTCCTAAGATATTTGAGAGTATTGGGAAACGTCTGATATCGACAAAGAAGCCTTTGCTTGTTATCCAGGAAGGAGGTTACAACATTAGAGGTATACGTAGTGGGTCAAGAGCTTTTTTTAAAGGCTGTAACGAAAATAGAACATAAATTGAGTAACAAAAAGGTGGTACAAACAACTAGAGGAGCTTCTGCTAATGCAAATATTAACATGGATGGCCATCGCTTTCTGCATCTCTCAGTCTGCGATGTTTTCAGGATTAAACCTGGCTTTTTTCAGTGTTACAAGATTAAGCCTGGAGGTTGAGGCGTCGACAGGCAACAAGAGTGCCGAAAAAGTCCTGAAGCTTCGAAAGGATTCAAACTATGTACTCACTACTGTTTTATGGGGGAATGTGGGAGTTAATGTTCTTTTGACACTTTTATCAGGTTCTGTTCTAACTGGTCTTTGGGCATTCTTTTTTTCTACTTTTGTCATCACAATATTTGGTGAAATCATACCACAGGCGTATTTTTCACGAAACGCCCTTAAGATGGCCTCCATGCTCATGCCCATCTTCCGAATGTATCAAATAATTCTTTATCCTATTGTAAAACCTTTTGCGAAGCTTCTTGACCTCTGGCTTGGGCAGGAGGGTATAGAATATTTCCATGAAAGAAGTCTACGTGAAGTAATTAAAAAGCATGTGAAAGCCAGTGATGTGGATATCGACCGGCTTGAAGGACTGGGGGCACTGAATTTTCTCGATATTGATGATCTTCTTGTTCGCCATGAGGGGGAGCCTGTCGACCCCAAAAGTATAATTAAATTATCTCTTTCCAATGGATTCCCTCTCTTCCCGGAGTTTGAAAGAAGTTCCTCAGACCCTTTTCTTCATCAGATTCAGTCTTCAGGTAAAAAATGGGTTATTATAACTGATGAGTCGAACGAACCTCATCTGATCCTTGATGCAGACGGATTTCTCAGGTCTGCCTTGTTCAGTACAGGACCTTTTCAGCCATATGCCTATTGTCATCGCCCTATTATTGTAAAAGATCCTCATATTGAATTGGGCAATGTAATATTGAAATTGCGAGTGAATCCGGAGGCAGCGGAAGACGATGTAATTGACAATGATGTTATCCTCGTCTGGTGTGATGAAAAACGGGTAATTACCGGAGCAGACATACTTGGACGCTTATTAAGAGGAATAGTAATCCACTCAAGAAAATAGATATTGGTACCTAAAATGGCCATAGTAATGGTATAAGAAGTACGGCTAAGCCCCAGAATATCAGGTTAAGCGGCGCGCCGATACGTGTAAAGTCTGTAAATCGGTAGCCTCCGGGTGCATAGATCATGGTGTTTGTCTGATAACCTATCGGTGTCGCAAAGCAGGTAGATGCGGCAAAGGTTATTGCTACCAGAAAGGGTCTAGGGTCTACATCCATTGAGGACGCAATGGACAGACCGATAGGGGCAATTATCACTGCCGCCGCACTATTTGACATAAACCCGGTTAGCACCGCAGTGATTATATACAGGACCGCCAGAACTGCGAGAGGTCCAAATCCAACAAAAGGATTCAATACCGTATTCACCAGCCAGAGAGCGGCTCCGCTTTGTTCCATGGCAAGCCCCAGGGGTAGAATGCCGCCAAGCAGGAAGATGATCTTCCAGTCGATAGCTTCGTAAGCTTCCTCCAATGTAATACACCTTCCTAAAACCAAGCCGACAGCACCTATCAATGCGGCAACCAGGATTGGTGTTATGCTTAATACGGTTAAGATCACCACTGCAAGAAACATGAGCAATGCAATAATGGCCTTATCTTTACGAACATAAAGCTCTGTCAATTCGTTGGTCACTATCAGATCACGAGATTTCAGCAGTCTGGATATTACCTCTTTATCTGCCTCCAGGAGTAGCGTGTCTCCATCATCGAGAGTAACCTCCGCCACGCGGTCTCGTATAATCTTCCCCAGACGTCGTACTGCAAGGACAATACAGCCGTATCGACGGAAGAATTCAAAAGTTTGTAAAGTGTGGCCAACCAATTTTGACTGTGGCGGGATAAGAACTTCAACCAGTTTTATCTCATCAGAACTGATCTTCTTATCATCTATTTTTGTATTTGTATGTATTTTTAAACCATACTTCTCTTGCATGGCAATGAGTTTGTCCATTTTGCCATGCAGCAGCAGAACATCTGCCTCTCTTATCTTGGTCTTTGATGGTTTCGAGGTCGCCTTGTCATTTCGTAAAAATTTAATAAGATCTACTTTTTCGTGTGTTTTCACCTTGCTTTTTTCCCAATTCTTACCGATCAGTGAGGATTTTTTTGTAACCTGCAATTCTGCCAGGTAGTCCGCGAGATGATATCTGTCCACCTGCTGCTCTTCTCCCTTGCGTTTTGGCAGAAGCCAGCGAGCTGCTACCAGATAGATTATACCGACAATGGTCATTGCCAATCCCAGGGGCGCAAACTCGAAAAAAGTAAAGGCATCCATTCCTTTGTCTACTGCCATAGAGTTAACCAGAATATTGGTGGATGTCCCGATCAAAGTGCACACACCGCCGAATTGACTTGCAAATGATAGTGGTATCAATACCCTGGATGCAGAAATCTTCCGTGTTTTCGCGAGTACAATTGCAATAGGAATGAAGACGGCTACCGCAGCGGTATTCAGGATGAATGCCGATAAAAAGGCAATAGTAATACAGAGAACGATAATGAGTCGCGGCTCGGTTTTCCCAGCCAGTTTATCTAAATAAAGTGCCAGCCATTCTACCAGACCGGTACGAACCAGTCCTGCACTCAAGACAAACATAACCGCTATAGTTGCTGTTGCCTGATTAGCAAAACCGTATAGCGCCTGTTTAGAATCTATTAATCCCAGAACAATTAAAGCAAGCAATACGCAGAGGGCTATCAAGTCCACCCGTAATTTTTCCATTATGAAGAGAACCATTGCAGCGATAACCACTGCAAGGACCACTATGGATTGCATATCAGGCAATTAAGTCAACTCCTTACAAAAAACACCTATGTAATTTAAAAAAAAGTTATTATAACAGAATTGTTCAAACTGACAATTCAAAATCAGATAGAAGGCTTCTTCTGTGATTCTTCTTGACTAAGTTTTTTCATGGCGTTAGGGTAGAAAAAGAGTAGACACCGGAATTCAAAGAGATGATAAATAGTAATATGAACTCCATTATTAAAGTCCATAACCCGAATATACTCAGTTTAAAAGAGGCAATAGAGACCTCTTTTGAACCAAAACGGGATCCTCATGTTCATGGACTTAACGTTAAAGATATCAATCGTCTTATGAGTGGGAATCGACAGGGAAAAATTGCTTCCGGTGAAATAATGGTGAATTTTAACTGTCCATTGGGAGAGCTTGTGGTGGGAGCCGCAATAATGGCGGGCAGAATATCTGCCCATGCAGGCAAATATATTATTACGAATGGGAATTCTACAAATTTATTACGATATCGTGGTATGCAGACATGGTGGCTGCGGGAATTGATAAATACCCGGGATGTATTTGTCGTAGTCAAATGTACTGAATGTGAACGTAAGGGCATTAGTTCAGTTGAAAAGCCCTCCCTGATTCATGGAGAAACTCTTGGATATTGTTTTGACAAGAGTGAAGTAGATCTGGTTTTAAATATTTTAGAATCTGAACAGGGTATTGTCCATCCTGAAAAGGTGCGGACACTTATCTCTCTTCTTTTCGGGGTTGTAAAGGAAGGGCATCCATATGCCTTCCCTGACCTTCCGGATGATTATATGTTTAAGATCGTTGTCAGTGAAGAATATAAAACTGTTGATTTAAAGAAAATCTTTGCAAGCTCTCTTGAATCGATGAGAAACACTCTGGATATTAATCTCATGGTTAAATTACTTGGCGAAGCAATCGATACTAAAGGAAGAGAAAAAGGGAAAACACGATGGAATGCGAAGGTTTCCGTTCTCTGGAGGGAACGGCATGAAGATCTTTATAATGCATTCAAGATTAATGGTTTTGATGTAGGGAAAAAGGATTTCTTTAAAATTGGCAGATTACTTAGAGAAGATTCAGGCAGACTTACTGAAGGAAATATTGAATGGGTATTATATGATGATTGGTCGCAGGGCCTTGAGATAGCTCTCGGGGATATTGATCTGTTGATTGGTTCCGGAAGGATGTCGGGAGCCCTTAACGGCGCCTGGCTTGTAGTGAAATATGGAGGTAATTTTGCCAGCATCCCCATCGCGACAGAGTATCTTTATCAGGGTGAGGCGAGAACTCATTTTGAAAATGTTAATAATTTCTCTCTACGCGAGCAGAGTAACGCGAAACGATTCAACCTTGATCTGATCGATACGGTTACCGGCCGAAATAAAATCTATACTCACCGGGACTTGTTTAGAGGTGATCTCAGTGAAAGCGTTATGGCCATAGGGATAATCGGAGAGAATCCCTGCCTGGGTGGAGGAATTCAAGGAGTACGGACAGATGAGGAGACTGGCAAGACCCTGGTGAATGTGCTGTGGCTCGGTCCTTCAGAGAAAGGGATCATTAATCTGGAGTTAGAGTTTGAGACAAGTGTCTCTTATTATCTGTCAAAGATTCTGATGCCCGGACAAGATGGCAGGAATGTGGATGATCTTTATCACTTGAGTCTGGCTTACGCTGAATTTGGAAAATGGAGGAAGGCAGAGGAAACCATTCAGGAGGCGTTAAAGTATTCAGCAGAAAACCGTTCAAAAGGATTCCAGCGAAAAATAAAAACAGCGCAGTTATATATCAAAGGATTAGAAGCGTTTGGTATGGGAGCCCCGGAATCTGCTAATAAAAGAGCTGCAGAGTTTTTTGAAAAAGCATTGGACTGTAATGATCATGATGATTCTCTACACATACGCCGTTTTCTCAGAAGAATCGCTCTTGATAAAATGGACATGGTCATTCAAAAAGCTGAAGACCTGTGGATAAAGGGAGTCGATGGAAAAGAGAAAGCCCGCAATTATATCCCGGAATCCTTTACATTCTGGAAGGAAGCGTATAAATATAGCGGCAATGAGATCGGGTTGATGGAAAGATACAACGAACTTAATCTCTGGGAGACGATCCATAATTATCATGATGAGATTGTCAGCATGTGGCAGAGAAAAGAGTTTCCGAAGAAGGGGAAATTAAGGCTACAGTTCAGACTAAAAAAAGCCTATGAGGTATTTGTAAAACTGCGGAAAACAAAAATAATCAGTGAATACGAAAAGGAATTACATAAAGGACAGGGTGATATCTGGATAAGCTATCTGCTGGTAACGGTCTTTAGAGAATCTCCTCCATCCATACGGAACGGAATGATTAAAGCCTGTCTTGATCTTCTTGATAGTATTAATGAGGAGAAAAACAACCAGATAATCGATGGACAGATTAATACCTCAACACTTTCTTCCCGATATGAAGTCGGGTATGGTTTATCCGGAGAAATGGTTCAAGCGATTATCGAGTACCGCGACAAACAAGATACGGGAAAAATCACGAATGTTTCACAGCTTTTTGAAATTCCGATTCTCCTGGGAAATGATTTTATTATGCGGTTTTTGTCTGCTCTTGTCCCAACAAAAAAACAACTTCAAGGTAAAGATGATATTTTAGTAGAGGTAGAGACAAAATTTGTGCGGCCAACCAGTTTAACCATCGAAGAACAGATAATTCACCAGGAAAAACAGAGAGAAAAAATACAAAAGGAGCAGAAAAATGTATTGGATTATAATCTGGAGCAGGGTATCTTCCTTTTTGAGGCAGAAATAAATGCTTATCACGCCAGAGAATTAATTGTGCTGGGACATCACAGAGGAGCGGAAGAATATCTCACAAAGGCTATTGCGGCTTTAGATCGAATGATTGATAAATCCATTGGATACCTGCCTTACGTCTATCAACAGAAAAATAAAGTTGATCTTTATAAAGAATTTGGAAAACGTTTAAAAAGAGTGGATTTATTAAAGAAAGGAATCAATGCCCTCGATGAAGTTCTGGATCCGGATAAAAGAAAAAAACGTTTTGGAAAAAATGCCGGAGCCGTGGGCGGCCAGGATCTGATTGCATTAATGAAAATGGGCGAATTAGGTGAGATGATTAAGAAATTAGAAGAGAAATAACGATGATCACTCATTATGATAAACGAACGGAACTTTTAATAAGGAGTTAAATTATGAAAATTGGTATTTTATCCCGTAATGCGCAACTCTACTCCACTGCACGCATGGTAGAAGCGGCACAAAAACGAGGACATAATGTAAAAGTGGTTGACGTATTAAAGTGTTATATGAATATTACGGCAAATCAGCCTACCGTATATTATAAGCCCAAGGATAAAAAAGAGATATTAGAATTTGATGCGGTAATTCCGCGCATCGGGGCATCAATTACTATTTACGGCACTGCTGTGCTACGTCAATTTGAGGTTGGTGGTGTTTATTCGATCAATGAGTCAGTGGCCATTTCCCGTTCACGGGATAAATTAAGGGCACACCAGCTTCTCGCGCGTAAAGGTGTTGGCATGCCGACAACCAGCTATGCACATTCCGCAACAGCAACCGAAGATTTGATCGAATTCGTGGGGGGTGCGCCATTAATTGTTAAAGTCTTGCAAAGCACACATGGTGACGGTGTGGTGCTGGCAGAAACCGATAAAGCGGCAGAAAGCGTAATCAATGCATTTCGTGGTTTAGATGCGGATTTTCTTGTACAGGAATTTATTAAAGAAGCGGGCGGCGCTGACATACGATGTTTTGTTATCGGGGATAAAGTCATTGCCGCCATGCAGCGCCAGGCAAAAGATGGAGAATACCGGTCAAACCTGCACCTGGGAGGAACCGCCACGATCGTGAAATTGAGGCCTGATGAAAGAGCGTTAGCCGTTCGTGCCGCCGGGGTCATGGGGCTTGATGTTGCAGGCGTGGATATTATCCGCTCAGCACATGGCCCTCTTGTACTCGAAGTTAATTCATCTCCGGGACTGCAGGGGATTGAAACCTCAACAGGAAAAGATGTTGCAGGCGCCATCATTGAATATATCGAGAAAGATATATTAAAAGGACCAAATAAAATGAAAGGAAAAGGATAATATGACGGCGTCTATGGCAGAGGACATAGTCATCGGTGGTGTTTCCATTCCACCGGGAAAACGTAAACGGGTAGGGATTCAAATCGCAAAACTCTATGATTATACGGAAATGACTATTCCTGTAGAAGTCGTGCGGGGGAAAATGGATGGCCCGGTTTTGTTTGTATCAGCGGCCATTCACGGAGATGAAATTAATGGGACAGAAGCGATTAAACGTTTATTGGCGCGAAGAACCGTGCTTTCAGCTATCAGGGGGACATTAATTGCGGTACCCATAATAAACGTTTTCGGTTTTCATCAGAATACGCGATACTTGCCGGATCGAAGAGATTTAAATCGTTGTTTTCCAGGGTCCATACTTGGTTCTCTTGGAGGACAGATTGCTCACATTTTCATGACGGAAATCGTGGAAAAGTGCACCCATGGTATTGATTTGCATACAGGTCCTATCCATCGTACCAATTTACCGCAAATCCGTGCCTCTACAGATGATCCTGAAACTAAGCATCTCGCTCTTGCTTTTGGTGTACCTGTTGTCCTGAATTCCAACTTGCGTGACGGATCGTTGAGACAGGCGGCCACAGATAAAAACATCTGTATGTTGCTCTTTGAAGGTGGTGAAGCACTGCGCTATGAAGAAAAGGTTATTCGTTCAGCTATACGGGGTATTATTTCGATTATGAATGCCATTGGCATGGTTGACCAGGAGAAAATAAACTTCAGAAAACGTAAAAAAGAAGTGTTTATCGCCCAGTCAAGTCATTGGATACGCGCACCGCACAGCGGAAGTCTTCGAGTCACGAAAGGGTTAGGCGCCAGGGTTAAAAAAGAGGAAATGCTTGGTGTCATCTCTGACACGTTTGGACAGGGTAAGATAAAAGTAAGAGCAAGAGTAACCGGAATTGTTATAGGGATAAATAATTTACCGCTTGTCAACAGTGGTGATGCTTTATTCCATATTGCCACCTTTGAGGACTCTAAGGCGGTCGAAGAACGAGTAGAGTTTTTTGATGAAATGTTAGAATAAATGTATAGAACGTAAGGGGAATCAGGTCAGATGACAGGGAAAAAGAGGGCAAATGAGCAGGATCTAAGACCGGGCAAGGTAGTAGTAGGTTGGAGAGAGTGGGCAAATCTTCCGGAACTTCATATTCCTGCCATTAAAGTAAAGATTGATACCGGCGCAAAGACTTCCGCACTGCATGCGTTTGATGTAAAAATATTTCATAAACGCGGAAAGCGTTGCGTAAGTTTCAATATCCATCCATTACAGAACAACAACAACATCAGCAGACACTGCAAAGCTGAATTAGCTGACGAACGTGTGATAAAGAGCTCGAATGGACAGGAAGAGAGCCGCTATGTTATCCGTAGTGTTATTCAAATTGGCAGCTTGCATCAAAACATTTTTATTACTCTCACCAATCGGGATATTATGAGTTACCGCATGTTACTGGGACGCGAAGCAATGTGTTTACTCCTCGTAGACCCCGCAACGTCATTTTGCCAGGGGAAACTCTCAAAGAAAGGTTCGCTTGCAATTTACCATGCAGTTGTTAAACCAAAACAAAAACGAAAGAAACAGCGGGGTGACTGATAGCCGGATTACCTCTATCATAGAGATGTTCATAATAATGCCGAAGAGTCTTACGGTAAGCACAAGTGTGTATAATCTCTGATAATCTAAGAGGATTTATCATAATAAGAAGTCTTACAAATAACAGAAATAAATTACACTAACCGTAATACAGAGAAAAATTATTGTCATAATACCTCCTGCCTTGAGATAATCCAGATTACGGTACTTACCCGGCACAATAAGTAAGGCATTTACCTGGTGAGTCGGCAAGAGAAAGGAATTTGAGGCAGATACCCCTACTAAAAGTGCGAGATAACGGGGATCGACATCAATAATTTTTCCCATGTCAATTACTAATGGCACAAGTAGTATCGTGGCGGCAACATTAGACAAAAATAGAGTGGATACTGTTGTAAGAGAAGCAATAGCCAGTAATATAATGATAATGTGCCTTCCTTCCAGAAGATTCATTATATTATATGCAATCAATTCTGCCGCCCCTGTTTGCTTCATTGCAAGACCAAGGGGAATTAATCCTGCAAGAAGAAAAATTACCTGCCAATCTATTGCCTTATATGCATCATCAATCCGTATAACTCCAAAAAGGATCATTCCTAATGCACCGGTAAACAAGGCTATTGGAAGATAAACTCCGGATATGGCCATTACAATGGAACAGAGAAAACAGATACTTGCGGTAATTTCTTTCGATGATTTGGTTTCAGCTGACCCTATTGGTGTGACTACAATAAAATTTTTGTCAATACTCAAGTTCTTAATGTATTTCCAGTGTCCGTATACAAGAATTATGTCACCGGATTTAAGAGTTTTATCGGAAAATCCGCTCCTGGCTTCGATCCCGCTGTTTAATAAAACCAAAGGTTCTACCCCAAAAGTCTTACGTAGCGAAACTTCACGCAACGTTTTTCCTATAATTGGAGAATGGGGTTTTACGATAACCTCAGCAAAACCCGCAATGGCGTCCTTCTGAAGATCATCAAATGTTGTCACATATTTGCTAACCTGTAAATGGTAATCAGATGCAAGACGTTCAACATTTTCCTTACTTCCAAAAATACCAAGCTTCTGGCCGGCACTGAAACTCGCTTGCCTCCATGGAGCATACAAAATTTCATCTTTTTCTGCCAGGGCAATAAGGTTAAGACCATAGTGCTCTTTTAATTTTACAGATTCTCTGGTTTTTCCAATTAAAGGGCTGTCATTCGAAACTACCAGTTCAAATAGTGTTTTCGGTAAACACCAGGAAGAAATTAATTCTTGCTGGTGTTTTGTTACAATATCTTCTAATGGCCTTGACGGTAAAACATATTTGCCAAACAGCAAAAAAAAACCTGTGCCGGTGAAAAGTAACGTCAATCCTATTGGCGTTACACTGAATAAGGTAAATTTCTGCAAGCCGCCATGTTCCATCAGATCGTTAAGGAGTATGAGGGGGCTTGAACCAATCATACTTATGGTACCGCCCAGAATGGTGGCAAACCCCATAGGCATAAAGAAACTGGATGGAGATATTCCCTTACGCTTTGTAATCTTTACAAGAGCAGGAAGAAACAAAGCAATTACACCGATATTCTGCATGAAAGCCGATACAGCGCCGATCATTAATGAAATTACACCGAAAAGCCGGTGGTCACTTTTCCCCGCTATATAGAAAATAAATTTTATTAACCGATTCATGACACCGGATTGCTCAACACCGTATCCGAGAATCATTACCGCAATAATTGAAATAACGGCATCACTCGCAAACCCTGAAAACACCTGCTCCTTTTCTATCAAACCGAACATTGGCAATAATATTAAAACGAGTAGAGCAACTACGTCAACTCTTATAATTTCTGTCACAAACAGAATAATCATTGCCAATAGTATGGCAAAAACAAGAATTATATCCAGAGACATGTGACTTTTCCTTTAAGGGAACGGTAATAAAAAATAAGTGGACACATAAACCCTTTTATGTTTATTTCAGTATCTCTACTTTGATCAAGTTGGTAGAGCCTGCAATACCTATTGGAACACCTGCGGTAATAACGACCACATCACCGGTTTTTACTAAACCGGACTGCAATGCCTTCTCTTTTACCTGTTCTATCATTTCCTCTGTATTACTATAGTTATCTGACAGAATAGGATATACTCCCCAGACTAAATTGAGACAGCGAACCACATCAGGGCCGGGACTTAAAGCAATAATTACCTGGTCCGGACGATTGGATGCAACCATTCTCGCCGTGCTTCCGGTTTGGGTGGGAGTAAGGATCGCCTCTGCTTTTATATTTTTCGCTATTTCTGAAGTAGCATGACTGACTGCACTGACTATGGCTTCAGGGTTTTTTTCATCAGATCTATAATGTTGGTATTTTAATACACGGTTTGACTCTGTCGCTTCTATAATCTTAGCCATGGTACGTACTGATCCAACTGGATATTTACCGACGGTTGTCTCCTCCGAAAGCATTACCGCGTCGGTGCCATCTAAAACGGCATTCGCCACATCATTTGCCTCGGCTCTCGTAGGTCTGGGATTTTCTATCATAGACTTCAACATCTGAGTAGCCGTAATAACCGGTTTGCCTTTTTGATTGCTTTTCTGGATTAACATCTTCTGTACCATCGGAACTTTCTCTAAAGGAGTTTCTACTGCCAAATCTCCTCTCGCCACCATTATTCCGTCTACAATATCTATGATTTCATCGATATTTTCAAGGGCCTCATGTTTTTCAACTTTTGCTATTATCGGGATTTGCCTGTTGATGTCTTTCAAAAATTCCTTCATCTGCAATATATCTTCTTTACTGCGCACAAAGGACATGGCAACGTAGTCTACCCCCTGCTCTAATCCAAACTTCAGGTCTTTGCGATCCTTTTCCGTAAACGCCGGGACTGACAAAGAACTTCCCGGTAAATTAATGCCTTTATTGGAAGAAAGTTCCCCTCCAACCTGAACTTTACAAGTAACATTTTTGGCATCTGTTTTTACAACGCAAAGTTCAATATTGCCATCGGCCAGGAGTATTAGATCGCCAGTCTTTACCTCTGTTGTTAATTTTTGATACGATACGAAAACTTTGTTTTCATCCCCCGGCACGTCTTCATTTGACAAGATAAACGTCTGTCCGGCCTCTAAAAAGACTGAGTCATCTTTAAATTTTCCAACCCTGATCTTGGGGCCGGCCAGATCCTGTAGAATAGCAATTGAAACCTGTTTTTCGTCCGAAACTGAACGAATCCTTCTTATTGTGGCTCCGTGTTCTTCGTGTGTGCCATGCGAGAAATTGAGGCGTGCCACGTTCATACCCGCGTCAATTAATTTCCCGAGGAGATCTTCTGAATCACTTGCCGGTCCAATAGT